>JBDTDN010000140.1:0-3743 GCA_039923055.1 Jatrophihabitantaceae bacterium | reverse complement strand
GGGCCCGAGCACTGCAACGAACTCACCGGGCGCGACATCCAGGTTCAGCCCGTCCCACAGCAGGTGCGAGCCGTAGCCGAGGCTGGCGCCGCGCAACCGGACGGCCGGAGCCGAACTGCCGGGTGTCACGGGGGCCGGCACGTCAACCGCGTCCAGGTCGTTCGTCGTAGTGTCCATGTCAGAGTGCTGCCCGTAATCAGACCGTGGTCAAGGCATGGTCGATCGCTGCCAACACGGCACCGATCATGCTCGGATAGTCGGGCACCCCGGCCGGCAGCGTCTCGCTGACGCCGACGACCGGGACGCCGGCGGCGATCGCGGCGGCCTTGACCCGATCAGTGACGGGGCCGGTGGTCTGCACGTTGTACACCAGCAGTCGCACCGATCCCGAGGCGAGGAGCGACTCAACGGCCGCGGTGTCCTTGACGGAGGGGTCCGTCTCGTTCTCGATCGCTTGGGCGAAGCCGTGTGGGGTGACGTCAGTGATGCCCGCCGCGGTCAGCAGGTAGTCGGCCACCGGTTCGGTGACCACCGCCTTCACGTGCGGCTGTGTCGCGGAGATGGCGGTGGCCCTGGACTGCAGCCCGTCCAGGGCCGTGGTGAAGGCGGCGGCGTTCCGGCTGAACGTTCCAGCAGCGGACGGGTCGATGCGGGCCAACCGCTCGGCGATCCGGGTGCCGAGGGCGGCCATGGCAGGCAGGTCGTAGAAGACGTGTTCATTGAAGTCGGCTGAGTTGACGTCAGAGCCGGCAGCGTCCAGGCCGGACACCTCGACGGCGTCGATCACTTCCGGCTTAGGGTTCGCCACGGCGAGCAGGTGGGTGGTGAAGTCGTCGTAGCCACCACCGTTGACGATCATCAGCGCCGCCTGCGAAACCTCAAGTGCGGTACGTGGTGTCGCCTCGAAGGAGTGTGGGTCGGCGTCCGGTCGGTCCAAGATGGCGGTCACCGTGATGGCGTCGCCGCCGATCTGGCGGGCGATCGCCGCGTAGACGTCGGTGCTGGCCAGTACGCGAATCGGTGTGTGCTGGCTGGACCCAGTGCCGTGCCCGGCTGGATCCGGAGCAGACGCAGCGGGCCCGGACGTCGGGTGGTTGGTTCCGGCGGCATCGTTGCCCGAAGCGGCGGCACAGCCGACCGCCGTCAGGCTGATCGCGAAGCCGAGGATCAGCCGGCCCAGTCGGCCGCCGCGAAGTGACCAGGGCCCGCGACCAACCGGCCGGTGCCTGCGCCCAGCCGAAGACCGGCCGCGGGTGGCGTGATAGACGTCAACGGCCGGGCAGGTGGTAGCGGCGGAGATGGCGGGCAACGGAACCCCATGACGTCTAGTTGATAATGATTATCACTAGAGAGTAGCACTGGGTCCCGCCGCCTGCACCCCTCCCGTCGCGTCGAGATCGGCCGAGTGCAGACCAGCGCGGTACAGCCCAACGAGGTGCAGATCAGCGAGGTGCAGATCAGGCAGACGGCGCCGAGACCTGGACCGCATCGGCCGGAACGGCAGCGGAGCTACGCAGACGCTCGCCGGTTTCGGGGTTGAACAGGTGGATGTGCACGCTGTCGCTGACCGCGGCGTGCACCGTCGATCCATGGCTGAGCTGCGCCCTGGCGTCGGTACGGATCACCAGGCGACCACCGTCCGGGCCGTGGCCGTGTACGAAGGAGTCCGCGCCCAGCTCCTCGACCAGGTCCACAGCCACTGGGATCCCCTGGCTGCCCAGGATCAGGTTCTCCGGGCGGACACCGAAGGTGACTTCCTTCAGACCCGCTGCGTATGCCTCGGAAAGGGCCTCCCTCGGTACCGGGATCACCAAGTCGCCGAGTTTCACGCCGTCGCTGACCAGCGGCGCCGTCATCAGGTTCATTGCCGGCGAACCCATGAACCCGGCAACGAAGACGTTGGACGGCTTGTCGTACAGGGTCCGGGGAGTGTCGCACTGCTGCAGGACGCCGTCCTTGAGCACGGCGACCCGGTGGCCCATCGTCATGGCCTCGACCTGGTCGTGGGTCACGTACACGGTGGTGGTGCCGAGCCGGGCTTGCAGCTCGGCGATGTTGGCGCGGGTTTCCACCCGCAGCTTGGCGTCCAGGTTGGACAGCGGCTCGTCCATCAGGAAGACGCTGGGTTCGCGGACGATGGCTCGGCCCATCGCGACGCGCTGACGCTGGCCACCGGACAACGCCTTGGGTTTGCGGTCCAGGTACTTCTCCAGGTCGAGCAAGCCGGCCGCCTCGCGAACCTTGGCCGCGATCTCCGTCTTGCTGGTTCCCCGCAGCTTCAACGCGAACCCCATGTTCTCGGCGACCGTCATATGCGGGTACAGCGCGTAGCTCTGGAACACCATGGCGATGTCCCGGTTCTTCGGCGGGACGTTGGTGACGTCCCGGCCGCCGATCAGGATGCGCCCCTCGTTGACGTCCTCCAGCCCGGCCAGCATGCGCAACGCAGTGGACTTGCCGGACCCGGACGGTCCGACCAGTACCAGGAACTCGCCGTCGATGATGTCCAGGCTCAGCTTGTCGACGGCGCGCACCGGCGGATTGCCCGGGTACACCCGCGACGCCTCGTCGTAGGTCACTTCGGCCATGTCATGTCCTTCCTGTTTGCGTCGGTCCGAGCGGGGCCGCGCAGTTCGGCAACTGTCGTCTCTTGTGCGTCTCTGGGTGGTGCGTCGGCCGATCCACCGGCTGTCCAGGTGAGTCTTCACGACCTCGAAGTCCGACGTTAGGGCCTTGTTGCAGGTCTGGCAAGAGCAACTTGGATAGCGCTTTCCGCAATTCTGAAGTATCACTCGAACGGATGAACCTGAATTTGGGTTAGGTCACGGTGAGTCAGCTGGCCGCGGGTGAGATTGCCTATCGCCAGGGCCGCGGTGCGCACATAGGCAGCGACACCGCTACCGTCTGGCCCATGGATCGGACGTCTCGAAGCAGGCCGGCGGCCACACTGGCGTCCCTTGCCGCCGAGCTGGGAGTCTCGCGGACAACGGTGTCGAACGCCTATAACCGGCCCGACCAGCTGTCCCCGCAACTCCGCGCGCGGGTGATGGAGATGGCAGTGCGGCTGGGATACACCGGGCCCGACCCGGTCGCCCGTTCGCTACGGACGCGACGGGCCGGAGCGATTGGATTGCTGCTCACCGAGCAGCTGTCCTACGCGTTCCGAGATCCCGCGGCGGTGTCCTTCCTGGAGGGCTTGGCGCTGGAATGCGACCTGGCCAGGACCGGCCTGCTGCTGGTGCCGGCAAGCCCGGACTCCGAGGACGTCAAGGCGGTGGCCGGCGCGGCAGTGGACGGCTTTGTCGCCTATTCGATGCCCGATGACGATCCTCACCTGCGCGCGGTGCTGGCTCGGCCGCTGCGGGCGGTGGTCTGCGATCAGCCGAACGTGCCCGGGGCGGACCTGGTCGGTATCGACGACGCGGCTGCCATGCGCGGCATCGCCGACCATCTGGTGGCACTGGGCCATCGCAGGGTGGGTGTGTTGTGCATGCGGCTGGGCCGGGCGCATCGTGACGGGCCGGTGGACCTGCGCAGGCAGGAGGCAGCCCACTACCACGTGCAGCGGGATCGGCTCGCCGGGCTGCGGGCCTCCTTCACCGCGGCAGGCGTGTCATGGGATCGGATCCCGGTGGTGGAGAGGTTCGACCACTCGCTGGAGGCCGGCGCATCTGCGGCGGCCGAGGTGCTCGGCCTCGACCCCGGAATTACTGCTTTGATCGCGACCTCAGATGTGCTGGCGA
>JBDTDN010000139.1:0-11097 GCA_039923055.1 Jatrophihabitantaceae bacterium | reverse complement strand
CTGCTCCTGCTGGGATAGTGAATCTAGAACGTGTTCTATTGAGCCGTTTGGAACGCGCCACGTCAAGTTTCGACAGTATGTCTTCGACCTGCCGAAGAAACTGAAACAGGTTCCCGCATGCCGGCAGTGATATTCTCGTGCCGCCCGTCGGCTCGGGCAACCGCTATCGAGGGGCGATCACATGACTGCGGCTTCCGGTCCCCGCAACGCGCATGGCGCGGTGAGTGCGCTGACGCCGGAGGATCTCGGCTCCTCGGCACAGCGCGACCGCCGCAAGCGCATCCTCGATGCCACCCTCATCCTTGCCTCCAAGGGCGGGTACGACGCGGTGCAGATGCGGTCGGTCGCCGAACGCGCCGACGTTGCGTTGGGCACGCTGTACCGCTACTTCCCATCCAAGATCCACCTGCTGGTGTCCGCGCTGGCCCGCGAACTGGAGCGCACCCAGGACCGAACCGAGCGGCTGACCCTGCCCGGCGACAGCCCCTACGACCGGCTCGTGTTCATCCTGCAGCGGATGACCAAGGCCATGCAGCGCGACCCGCAGCTCACCGAGGCGATGACGCGTGCCTTCATGTTCGCCGACGCCTCCGCCGCGGCCGAGGTTGACCAGGTGGGCCGGCTGATGGACCGGATGATCGCGCGCGCATTGACCGATGGTGAGCCGTCCGAGGACCAGCTCGCCATTTCGCGTGTGGTCAGTGACGTGTGGCTGGCGAACCTGGTGGCGTGGGTGACGCGACGGGCGTCGGCCAGTGATGTCGCGAACCGCCTGGAGTTGACGATCAGCCTGCTGCTGGGGCGGACGAGCGTCGCTGACGCCCTGTGAGGCTACTGCGGCGCGGCCAGCGCGGTGAGTAGTTCTTGCGCCGTCGAGCTCGCGTCCAGCAGCGCGCCGACGTGTGCCTTCGTCCCGCGCAGCGGCTCGAGCATCGGTACCCGTACCAGCGATTCACGTCCCACATCGAAGATCACCGAATCCCACGATGCCGCGACCACTGAGGACCCGTAACGGCGTAGACACTCGCCGCGGAAGTACGCGCGGGTGTCCTCGGGCGGCGTATCGACCGCGCTCTCGGCCAGGCCTGGAGCGAGCAGGGTCCGCATCGAACCGTGCTGGACCAGCCGGTTGTACAAGCCCTTCTCGGGCCGTACGTCCGCGTATTGCAGATCCACCAGTTGCAGGCGCGGGGAGTCCCACTCCAGTCCGTCCCGGTCGCGGTAGCCGTTGAGCAGGCGGAGCTTGGCTACCCAGTCGAGCTCGTTCGCCAGCGTCATCTGGTCATCGGCGAGGCGGGCCAGCACCGATTCCCAGCGATCCAGCACGTCCTTGGTCTGTTCATCGGCGTCCTGCCCGTAACGGTCGTCGACGTACTTGCGGGCCCGGTCCAGGTACTCCCCCTGCAGCTCGAGCGCCGTGATGGAACGTCCGTCGGTGAGGGTGATCGCGTGCGTGAGCCCCGGGTCGTGCGAGACGGCATGCAGTTCGCGGATCGGCTGGGAAATCTGCAGGTCGTCGGCGAGGAAATCTTCCTCGATCATCGCGAGGACCAGTGCCGTCGTCCCGACCTTGAGGTAGGTCGAGATCTCGGACATGTTCGCGTCGCCGATGATCACGTGCAGGCGCCGGTACAGGTCGGCGTCGGCGTGGGGTTCGTCGCGGGTGTTCACGATCGGCCGTTTGAGCGTCGTCTCCAGGCCGACTTCGACTTCGAAGAAGTCTGATCGCTGGGCGATCTGGAATCCGGGCGTACGGCCGTCCTGACCGATACCGACGCGACCGGCACCGCACATGACCTGTCGGGTGGTGAAGAACGGGACGAGGCCACGGACGATCGAGGCGAACGGGGTGGTACGGCTGCAGAGATAGTTCTCGTGGGCGCCGTAGGACACACCCTTGTTGTCGGTGTTGTTCTTGTAGAGGTTGATCGGCGAGTTCAGTCCGGGCGTCGCGGCGATCCTGCGGGCCGCGGTGAGCATCACCAGTTCCCCAGCCTTGTCCCACCGCACCGCATCCATCGGGTTGGTGACCTCAGGCCCGGAGTACTCCGGATGGGCGTGATCGACATACAGGCGTGCGCCGTTGGGCAGGATGACGTTGGCCATCCCGGTGTCTTCCTCGTCCTCGATGAACTGCTGCGCCACCGTTGCGCCGAGGTCGAAGCCGCGGGCATCGCGCAGCGGAGATTCCTCTTCGAAGTCCCAGCTGGTGCGCCGGGCCCGTCCGGCCGGCAGCCCACTGGCGTAGGCGTTGACGACCTGGGCCGACAGCAGCATGGCGTTCGCGCTCGGCTGGCCGGCAAGGCTGACGCCATACTCGACCTCGGTCCCCATCACCCGTCTGACAGTCATGGGCTACCTCGCTCCCGTTCTCATAGGGCCGAGGTTACGCAATGAAGCCAGGCAGCGGGCAGTGCAGCAGGGCGCACGCCGTCCGGAGCAGTTCGGCCTCGTGCAGGGTAAGGACGCCGTCGTCGCGGACGGCCACCACCAACGCTTGGACCAGGGTCTGCTTCTGGCGTGGGTCGACCGAGTCCAGCACCGGCCAGCCGGCGTCGAGGACCTGCCACCTCCCGGCCTGCGGTTGGTAGGCCACGGTGGCGCCAGGTGCGAGAACGGCCGCTGCGGCGTGGAATGCGTGCTCCGCCGCCTGGGGGTCGTCGTTGCCCCCCGCCGCCATCGCCGCCAGAAGCGTGTACGCCGCGGCCGAGACCCGGCCAAGGTCGGTGCGCCCGGGCGTTGAGCGCCGGTGCGGGCTGGCGGCATCTTGCACATAGCTGGACACCAACCGGGTGAGGCAGTACTCGAAGAGCGTGAGCTGCCCGTCGATCGCGGCGAGTTCATCGAGTACCTGAACGAGCGCCTCCAGACTCGGGCGTGGCCGCGCGGTGATCAGGGGCACCGCCAGGCTTACCAGTGGCAGTCGAAGCTGCGCGGGCAACGTCGAGAGCTGGCCGCTGAGCGCGGCGGCCGCCCGACTGTCGCTGTCGCTGAGGCGCGTGGCAATCAATGCCAACTGCCGCGCACGCAGGTCCGGTTCGGAGTTGAGCATCAACGCGAGCATGAGCGGCACGGCCGTGCTGGCCTGGATGGCGAGCTGTCGGACGTTCGGTGGGATCTGCCGGCTGAGTTCGGCACCGTTGGCCAGGTCATCCGGCGTCATCGTGCCCACCCGGGACCCGACGGCCGTCGCCACAACAGCAGCGGTGGCCACGGTCGGTGCAGCCAGCACGGATGGTGCTGTGCCCGTGAGCCCGGATGCGGTGTCGGGTGGGCTGGCCTGCCACTGCTTCGATAGCTCGACGAGCTGCTCGGGCCGAAATTGCGGATCGAGGGCCTGGATCCGTTTGAGCAGCGGCGGGTGCGTGGCGTAGAGCTGGCTGAAGGACCTGCCACCTTCGCTGAAGAGCATGTGGCTGACCTCGGTGGCTCCGCTCTTGTTGTGCAGTTCCGATCCGGTCGGTAGTCCGGCGATCTTCTTCAGCGCGCCGGCCAGGCCGCCGGTCTGCCGGGTGAACTGCACCGACGAGGCGTCGGCCAGCCATTCGCGCTGCCGGCTGACAGCCGCCTTGATCAAACCGGCGAAGAACTGGCCGACGAAGCCGAGGACCATCATCGCGATAGCGATTACCAGCATGGGCGAGACGCCGTTGTCCTTGTTCGAACGGCGTCCACCGCCGCCGAACACCATGATGCGCAGCCCGATCAGCCCGATCAGCAAGATGCCGTTCAGCAGCCCGATCAGCCGAATGTTCAGTCGCATGTCGCCGTTGAGGATGTGGCTGAACTCGTGGCCGATCACGCCCTGCAGTTCGTCCCGGGTGAGCTGGTGGAGGGCGCCGCCGGTGACCGTCACCGCGGCGTCGGCAGGGGTGTAGCCGGCCGCGAAGGCGTTGATGCCCGGCTCCCGTTCGAGCACGAACAGCCGCGGCATGGGCACGCCGGAGGCGATGGACATCTCCTCGACGATGTTGACGAATCGCTTCAGTGCCGGGTCCGAGGTGGTTGGGTCGATCGCGACCGCACCGACCGAGAGTGCGACTGCCGATCCCCCGGCACGCAAGGCGATGGTCTTGGTGAGGGTACCCCCGCCGATGATCAACAGCATGGCGGCAGTTGCCGTGATCAGCCAGCCGACGACCGACCCCCCCGGTTGGGATCTGGTGAGCAACAGCACGACCAGATCGATAACGGCGACCATCGCGACCACGGCCAGTACGAACAGCGCGACCAGCTTGGTCGAGGTGCCCCGTACGGCGTGCTGGCGTTCGAAGAAGTTCATCTGGCGACGTTCAGAACTGGACCTTCGGCGCGTCGCGGACCTCGGGGTGCTCCGGTCCGATCTCCCAGAGCGCGGCGGTCGTGAAGTGGAACGCGCCCGCGACGATGGTGGTCGGGAAGCTTTCGCGCTTGGTGTTGTACGTCATCACCGAATCGTTGTAGGCCTGCCGGGAGAAGGCGACCTTGTTCTCGGTGGACGTCAGTTCCTCGGACAACTGCATCATGTTCTGGCTGGCCTTC
Source organism: Jatrophihabitantaceae bacterium (assembly GCA_039923055.1). Classification (GTDB taxonomy): domain Bacteria; phylum Actinomycetota; class Actinomycetes; order Mycobacteriales; family Jatrophihabitantaceae; genus DASXYU01. Next base: position 6,576 of record JBDTDN010000139.1, on the reverse strand, counting down.
AGGTCCGGGTACTGCTCTGCGACCGCCGTGAACCGGCCGAGAGCGGACGTCAGCGCACCCTGGCTCTGCGCCAGCTTCTGCATCGCCGCCGGGTCGCCCGGGTTGGCCTTGGCCGCACCGAGTCCGGAGATGGCATCGGCGCGCGCGTTGGTGACCGCCTCGAGGGTGTCCCGCTCGTGCGCCATGTAGGCCTTGGCCGTCTCGACCAAGTTCGGGATCAGGTCGAAGCGGCGCTGCAGTTGGACGTCAATCTGCGCGAAGGCGTTCTTGTATGCGTTGCGCAGCCGGACCAGACCGTTGTATCCGCTGATCAGCCAGAAGACGATCAGCAGGACGATGACGATGACGATGATTGCGATGACCAAACCCATGCCTGAACCCTATCGGTCCGACGCTCAGGCCACGAGTTTGACGATGGCGGCGATCCCGATGACCACGATCACTGCACGCAGCACGGCCGGAGGCAGGCGTCGGCCGATACGGGCACCGAGCAGTCCGCCGAGGATCGCACCTGCGGCGATCAGACCCGCGGCCACCCAGTCGATGTGCGCGGTGAAGCAGAACGCGATGGCCGCGATCAGGTTGCTCAGCCCGGTGACGCCGTTCTTCAGTCCGTTCTGACGCTGCAGCGAGTCGGCCAGCAGGATGCCGAAGACGCCCATCAGCAACACGCCCTGTGCCGCGCCGAAGTAACCGCCGTAGATCCCGGTCAGCAGCGTTGCCGTGAACAGCATCGGGGTCACGGTCTTGGTCGGCCGGTGCCGGGTGTGCGCCAGCCGGGCCGTCAACTGTTTGCCGAAGACGACCAAGACCAGGGCCAGGCCGATGAGGACCGGAACGATCGCGTTGAATGCATCCGCAGGCAGCGTGAGCAGCAGGACCACGCCGATGATCGCCCCGATACCGGTGGCCACACCGAGGCGGACTAGCCGACCGCTCTGGCCGACCAGTTCGCGCCGATAGCCCCACGCGCCGACGAGCGATCCGGGGAACAGCCCCACGCTGTTCGAGACGTTGGCTGTCACCGGCGGTAGTCCGACGCTCAGCAGCACTGGAAACGTGATCAAGGTGCCGGAGCCGACGACGGTATTGATTGCGCCGGCCCAGATGCCGGCGACGAATACCAGCAACCCCTGCCAGCCGTTCACGTCGAAGGGTTCAGGCTGGGCACCCGGTCAGTCTTTCAGGTGGACGCGATCAGTCTGTCAAGCGGGACTCAGAGGTACTGGCCGGTGTTGCCGACAGTGTCGATCGCGCGACCGGCGTCGCTGCCCTTGCCGGACACGAGCGTGCGGATGTAGACGATCCGCTCACCCTTCTTGCCGGAGATCCGCGCCCAGTCGTCGGGGTTGGTGGTGTTCGGCAGGTCCTCGTTCTCGCGGAACTCGTCGACGCAGGCAGCCAGCAAATGCTGCATCCGCAGGCCGCGCTGAGCTGTCGTCAACAGATCCTTGATCGCCATCTTCTTCCCGCGATCGACGATGTTCTGGATCATCGCTCCGGAGTTGAAGTCCTTGAAGTAGAGCGTCTCCTTGTCACCATTGGCGTAGGTGACCTCCAAGAACCGGTTCTCCTCTGCCTCGGAGTACATCCGTTCAACCGTGTGCTGGATCATTGCCGCAACGGTCGCGTCTGCATCGCCACCGTGCTCGGCCAAGTCGTCGGCGTGAATCGGCAACCCGGGCAGGATGTACTTGGCGAAGATGTCGCGAGCCGCCTCGGCGTCAGGGCGTTCGATCTTGATCTTGACGTCCAATCGGCCGGGCCGCAGGATCGCCGGGTCGATCATGTCTTCCCGGTTGGACGCGCCGATCACAATGACGTTCTCCAGCCCTTCGACGCCGTCGATCTCCGACAGCAACTGCGGGACGATCGTGTTCTCGACGTCAGAGGAGACGCCCGACCCGCGGGTGCGGAAGATCGAGTCCATCTCGTCGAAGAAGACGATGACGGGCGTCCCTTCAGAGGCCTTCTCCCGGGCCCGTTGAAACACCAGTCGGATGTGCCGCTCGGTCTCGCCGACGTACTTGTTCAGCAGTTCAGGGCCCTTGATGTTCAGAAAGAACGCGGTCGCCTTCTCATCGCCGCCGTGCACCTTCTGCACCTGCTTGGCCAACGAGTTCGCGACAGCCTTGGCGATCAAGGTCTTGCCACACCCGGGCGGGCCGTACAGCAAGATGCCCTTCGGCGGGCGTAGTTGATGCTCGCGGAACAGATCGGCGTGCAGGAAGGGCAGTTCGACTGCATCACGGATCGCCTCGATCTGCTTGCTGAGCCCACCGATGTCGGTGTAGTCGATGTCCGGAACCTCTTCGAGAATGAGTTCCTCGACCTCGCTCTTGGGGATCCGCTCATAGACGTAGGACGACCGCGTCTCCAGCAGCAGCGAGTCGCCGATACGAAGCGGCTTCTCGCGCAGGACGTCGGCGAGAAAGACGATCCGTTCCTCGTCGGTGTGGCCGATCACCAAGGCACGGTCGCCACCCTGGAGAATCTCCTTGAGCATCACGACCTCACCGGTCCGTTCGAACCCGCGGGCGGCGACAACGTTCATCGCTTCGTTGAGCATTACCTCCTGGCCGTGCAGTAGGTCCGCGTTCTTGACCTCGGGAGAGACCGCGACGCGGAGCTTGCGGCCGGCGGTGAAGATGTCGACCGTGCCGTCCTCGAATGCCTCCAGGAAGACGCCGTACCCGCTCGGCGGTTGGCCGAGCCGGTCGATCTCCTGCTTGAGCGAGACCATTTGATCGCGCGCTTCGCGCAGTGTGTCGGCGAGCCGGTCATTGCGCTCGTTGAGCGCAGCGACACGTGCCTGCGCCTCGATGAGTCGGTCCTCCAGCAGCCGCATGTGCCGCGGCGACTCGGACACCTTTGCGCGCAGCAACTCGATCTCCTGCTCAAGGAACGCAGTACGGCGGCGAAGATCCGGATCATCGGCAGCACCGGGTACGGCCTGACTGCGCTGTCGATCGCTGGGCTCGGGAGCCATGCGGTCACCTCCAGATGTCGCGGAGTGTTCGCGAAAACTCACCCTACACACGAAGGTCCTCGCAGGCAGGGAACTATCCTCAACTGTAGGAACCGATGTAGACGCGACGAAGCTGAGGAGCTGGACCACCACGTGAGCGAGCCGCTGCGGGTATGGATCGATCAACAACTGTGCACCGGTGACGGATTGTGCGTCCAGTACGCGCCGGAGGTGTTCGAGTTCGACGTCGACGGCTTGGCCTACGTCAAGAACGAGATGGCAGGCGACCTGCTGGCCACGCCGGGTGCCCAGGCTGACGTGCCCGATTCGCTGCGGTTGGACGTGATCGCTTCGGCGAAGGAGTGCCCAGGTGACTGCATCCACGTTGTGCGGGCGAGCGACGGCGTCGAGGTAGCAGGGCCCGAGGTCTGATCGGCTACGGCAGGTTCGGTCGGAACGGCTCGTCGTTGACAACGGCCTTCTCGATCGGCGCACCGGACTTGCCGGCCCGTCGCTGCCGAGGTGGCGCAACGACGCCGGGTGCCAGCCGCCGCGCGCTCACCAGGAATGCGGTGTGGCCGATCATCCGATGTTCCGGACGGACAGCCAGACCGACGACGTGCCAGCCGCGCATGAACGTCTCCCAGGACTGCGGCTCGGTGAACCCGGTGTGCGCGCGGAGCGCCTCGACCAGCCTGGACAGCTGTGTGGTCGTCGCGACGTAGCCGATGAACACCCCACCCGGGTTCAGCGCGTCGGCCATCTCGGGCAGAACCTCCCATGGGCTGAGCATGTCCAGTACGACGCGGTCGACCGGCTCGGCTCCGGCGTGCTCGGCCGCGTTGCCAAGCCGCAGCGACCAGTTGTCCGGCCGCGTGCCGAAGAAGGTCTCGACGTTGCGTACCGCGACCCCGGCATGGTCCTCGCGCACCTCGTAGGAGATGACCTGACCTGTCGGCCCGACGGCGCGCAGCAGGGCGCAGGTGAGCGAGCCGGATCCGGCGCCGGCCTCCAACACGGTGGCACCGGGATAGATGTCTCCCATCGCGATGATCTGTGCGGAGTCCTTCGGATAGATCACTGCGGCGCCTCGCGGCATTGAGAGCACGAAGTCGGTGAGCAGCGGGCGCAAGGCCAGGTAGATCGTCCCGGCCGCCGACACAACGGTGCTGCCCTCCGGCGCTGCGATCAGCGCATCGTGCTCAATGGAACCGCGATGCGTGTGGAACTGCTTTCCCGTCTCGAGGGTGACCGTATAGAGCCGCCCCTTCGGATCGGTGAGTTGCACCCGCTCCCCCACACGAAACGGCCCCGATCCGGGTGCACTCATCCAGTTCCCTACAGCACGGCGGCCAGATCCGCCGTGGACAGGATGCCAGCAGGGCTCCCGTCGTCGTTGACGACCAGGTACTCGTGGGCAGGCGTCGACCGCATCGCGGCCAGCAGATCCTCACCGGTCAAGCCGACCGGAAGGATCAATCCCGCTTCCAGCGGTCGCGCCACCGTAGCCAGTTGCGTCCACGGTCTGCGCTCAGGTGGGATCAATCCGATCCGACTCTCGTCCACGATCGCGCGGGGGTTGTCCGAGGAGTCGACGAGCACCAGCCCCCGCGCGTTTCCGGACCAAACCCGGCGCAAGGCTTCCGAGACCGAGAGATCCGACGGGACGAGCAGACCCGGCCGCAGCAGCGACTCCAGATCGACCTGCGGCAACCGCTGCAGCAGTTCAGCCGCCCGCAGCGACTGCCCCGCTCCGAACCACAGGTAGGCAGCGAGCAGGAACGAAATCAGGCCGGCCGTGAAGCCCAGGCTCGACCGGTCCGCAACCAGTCCGGAGAGCGCTACCAGAATCGCTACAACCCGCCCAGACCAGGCGCCGAAGCGAGTTCCGCGCAGCCGATTACCGGTCATCGCCCAGACGCCCGCACGCAGCAGACGGCCTCCGTCCAACGGCAGGCCCGGGATGAGATTGAAGAGCGCCACTATCAAGTTGCTCCAAAACAGCAACGCGAGCAGGACGCCAGGCAGGCTATGTCCGTCCAACGCCAGATAGCCCAGCGCACTCGCGCCGGCAAGCAGCAGTGAAACGAACGGTCCGGCCGCGGCGATCAGGAACTCATCGCGCGGACGTTCGGGGTCACGTTCGATCTCCGATACGCCGCCGAGCAGGAAGATCACGACGCGTCGAACCGGGCTGTGCAACAACAAACTGACCGCCGTATGGCCCAGTTCGTGCCCAAGGACGCACACTGCGAAGCAGCACGCAAAGGCAAACGCGACCAGATACGCCGAACTAGAACTGGCGCTGGGCACGGCGTCGCTGATGATCGGCCGGTAGTAGACGGTGAGCAGGGCGGCGATGACCAGCCAGGACGGCGCGAAATAGATCGGCACGCCGAAGAACCGGCCGACGAACAGCATCCGGCCGGCGCGGTTCACGGGCTGCTGTGCGCTCATTACACTGATGCTACGTCGAGTCGATTTGCGCGACCGGTTACCGTACGGCAGTGGACGCCGAGCAGGAGCAACGCGCGCGGATGGCCGCGCGGGCCGCCGCGCACCGTGCCAGGAACGCCCCTGCTGAGCATCAAGACCCTGCTACCGACGCGATGGATAAGTCTGACCAGACGCCTGATACTGATACCGCCATCGGCTCGGCGCCGGACTCGTTGCAATCGTTGAGCCCGGCCCGTCCGTGGCTCGCGAAGACGAGCACCGACAATCGGTCCGACCGGGCGTCGCGGCCGCGGTCGAACCAGGTCGACATCCCTTCTGCCGCGGCGGAGCAGGACACGCCGCGCCGGTTGGATCCACAGCGGCCCTGGCTGCCCCGTTCAGAAGTACCGGGATCGGTCGTGCCGTCGCCGGGACCGGTACTGGAGCAATCGGGTCCGGCTGTGGGCGTTGTGTCCGAGCAGGGTCCGGACCGTGAGACTTTGGCACCGGACCGGCCGTGGTTACGTCGGAGGCGTCCGCCGGGCGTGACTGAGGCGATACAGACGACGACCGTAGATGCGACGTCGCCGAGCGTTGAGCGTCCTGCCAAACCGGCGCCGTCACAGCCCGAGTCCGTCCTCCAACCGTTGGCAACCGATCTCGGTACCTCTTTGCCGCTCCCGCGTCGCCGCCACATTTTCGGCGGCAAGCGAATGACGCCCGACGTCGACCCTGTCGTCGCAACACGGACGCCCGCGGACCTTCCTGAACCCTCGCCGGAGCCAGTCCTCGACCGTGATCGATCGCCGCTACCGTCGCCCGAGGTTGAGGTTGAAATCGGTGCGCCGACCTACGACCCGTCGATCTACGCCGATGCGGAGTTGGACCAGGCCGGTGAGGACGGCCCGGTGCGGCGCAGCATGCGGTGGCTGATGGCCCAATCGCCAACTGAGCCGACGACTCCTGAACTGGTGCCGACCCCCGCGTCAGACTCCACGCCGACCAGGTCCGAACGCACGCTTGAGCGATCCGTGGACCAGACCGATGATCATCAACTCTCGGCGCTGCCACCGGCCTTGAGCTGGGCTGAACTCGAGGCCGAGGCGTCGGCCCGTGCTGAGCAGGACACGAGTGCCCGCCTGCCGATGGAACCGATCGCTGATGGACCCGTG
>JBDTDN010000138.1:0-5150 GCA_039923055.1 Jatrophihabitantaceae bacterium | reverse complement strand
CGACCAGTACGCCACCGGCGTCCTTGGGGTGGATGAAGTTAACGCGGCTGTCCGCGGTTCCACGGCGCGGTGCGTCATAGAGCAGCCGTAAGCCCTGTGCACGTAAGGCATCGCTGACTGCGTCGATGTCCTCGACGGTGTAGGCCAGTTGCTGGATGCCAGGGCCGCTGCGGCCGATGAACTTGGCGATGGTGGACTGCTCGTTCAGTGGAGCCAGCAGTTGGATCTGCGTGGCGCCGTCGCCAACCGCGAGCATGGCCTCGCGCACGCCCTGCTCGGTGTTTGTCTCCTCGTGCACGCTCTGGATACCGAACGTGTCGGCGTAGAAGGCGATGGCGGCATCCAGGTCCGGAACGGCGATCCCGACGTGGTCGATCTTGGTGAACAGGCTGACAACGGTCGCGCTCGCGGTGGACATGGGTACATCGTGGCAAGTGCAACCGCTCTCGGGCGAGCGCGTTCGGGGTGATCGTGCTGTTGTTCACACCAGCCGCGGTCACTCCGACCGCCGGGGTAGGGCCGGTTCTAGCTACAGTGAGTAGGTCTGCCCGTGCTGCAGCGCGGCGCTGCGGCTGGTCTGCGGCCCCGACTGTTGCGTCGAAACGAAGAGGATGTGTCATGGCTGGATCGGTCATCATCGACGGTGCGCGTACGCCGATGGATCGTCTGCTCGGCTCGCTGAAGGACTTCTCGGGGGCCGACCTCGGCGGCATTGCGATCAAGGGCGCACTTGAGCGCGCAGGCGTCAGTCCGGAGCAGGTCCAGTACGTGATCATGGGCCAGGTGTTGCAGGCCGGCGCGGGCCAGATCCCCGCACGCCAGGCCGCGGTCAAGGCCGGCATCCCGATGAACGTCCCGGCACTGACGATCAACAAGGTCTGCCTGTCCGGTCTGGACGCGATCGCGCTTGCCGACCAACTCATCCGGGCCGGCGAGTTCGACATCATCGTTGCCGGCGGCCAGGAGTCGATGACCAACGCTCCGCATCTGTTGCCGAAGTCCCGTAGTGGCTTCAAGTACGGCGCGATCGAGATGCTCGACGCGATGGCCTACGACGGCCTCACCGACATCTTCGAGAACATTCCGATGGGCGAGTCGACCGAGAAGGTCAACACCAAGCTGGGCCTGCAGCGCGCCGAGCAGGACGAGTTGTCCGCGGCGTCGCACCAGCGTGCAGCGATCGCGCAGAAGAACGGCATCTTCGCCGAGGAGATCACTCCGGTGCTGATCCCGCAGCGCAAGGGCGACCCGATCGAGTTTGCCGAGGACGAAGGCATCCGCGGCGACACGACAGTCGAGTCGCTCGGCAAGCTGCGGCCGGCGTTCACCAAGGACGGCACCATTACCGCCGGTTCGTCCTCACAGATCTCCGACGGCGCGTGCGCAGTCGTGGTGATGAGCAAGGCCAAGGCTCAGGAGTTGGGGCTGAGCTGGATCGCTGAGATCGGCGCGCACGGAAACGTGGCAGGCCCGGACAACTCCCTGCAGTCGCAGCCCTCGAACGCCATTAACGATGCGCTGCGCAAGGAGAAGCTCACCGTCGCCGACCTCGACCTGATCGAGATCAACGAGGCGTTCGCGGCCGTCGGCGTCCAGTCGATGAAGGACCTCGGTGTCAGCAGCGACATCGTCAACGTGAACGGTGGAGCAATCGCGCTTGGCCACCCGATCGGTATGTCCGGCGCGCGTCTGGCACTGACGCTGGCCTACGAACTCAAGCGGCGTGGCGGCGGCACCGGTGTCGCGGCACTCTGCGGCGGCGGCGGCCAGGGTGATGCCCTGATTTTGCACGTGCCCGCTGCCTCCTGACGCGGTACGCGAGGACGACATGAGTGGTGCTCGGCGCGAAGTTGACGTTGCCGAGTTGGTCGAGCGGGCGCGGACAGGCGATGCCCGTGCCGTCGCTCGGCTGATCACCCTGGTCGAGTCCGCGGGGGACCCGCCGATCCTACGTGCGGTCGCGGCAGCCTTGGCTCCATTCGGTGGCCGGGCGCACGTCGTCGGGCTCACCGGATCGCCCGGCGTCGGGAAGTCGACGACGACGTCGGCAGTGATCGGGGTTCTTCGTGCTCAGGGACGACGGGTCGGCGTGCTGGCGGTGGACCCGTCCTCGCCGTTTTCTGGCGGCGCTCTACTGGGCGACCGGGTCCGGATGGCCGAACATGCCACCGACGACGGGGTATTCATCCGGTCGCTCGCCTCGCGCGGTCAACTCGGTGGTCTGGCGGCGGCGGTCCCACAGGCACTGCGTGTCCTGGACGCGGCAGGTTATGAGGTCGTGCTCATCGAGACCGTCGGCGTAGGCCAGGCCGAGTTCGAGATCGCCTCGCTTGCCGATACGACGATCGTGCTGCTCGCGCCGGGCATGGGTGACGGTATCCAGGCCGCGAAGGCTGGCATCCTGGAGATTGCGGACGTGTTCGTGGTCAACAAGGCCGATCGCGACGGTGCAGCCACGTTGGCCCGCGATATGCGCCACCTGGTCAAACTCGGCGGCGCGCGGACGGATTCGGCGTTCTGGCGCCCACCGATCCTGAAGACCATCGCGGCGCAAGGTGAGGGGATCGAGGCCGTCGTGGAGGCGGTAAGCACTCATCACGACTGGCTGGTCGAACACGGCGAATTGGATCAGCGTCGGCATCGTCGGGCGGCTGCCGAGATCGAGGCGATAGCCGTCGGGACGATACGCGCACGGTTCGGCTCGGTGCACGGCTCGTCAGCGCTGGATGCCGCGGCTGCCGCCGTGATGAGCGGCCGGTCCGACCCGTTCGCCGCGGCGGACGAACTGGTCGCCGGTCTCTAACCCCAGCGCAGGTGGTTTCAAGGTTGGCGGTCGATCCCAGAACCCGCCCTCGCCGAACGGCTTGTCCAGGCAGAGGGGCGTTCGTGGCACCCAGCCCATGGATGAGCTCGACGGACGGCGCGGTCACCGGCCCGGACTCCAGGTAGAACGTCCCGATTCCGTCGGCTTGAACGGAGCGCGTATGTGTCCGCGAGTCGTCCGCAACGCCAGCCAGGAAAAGGCCGTCCAGTTGCAGGGTGAGCGACAGGTTGCCGTGGACGGTGAGGTCGCCGGCCAGGAACGCCTCGATGCCGCTGCAACGCCCGGACACCACATCGTTCAGCACGGGCAGGTCAGCACGGACCGTCACGGTCGGATCGGTCGGCCCGCCCCGCCGTGCTGATGCCCTGCCCCGTCGATCACGACGGTCCAATTGGCCATACCGCCTGCCGTGAACAGCATCGCCGCGGCGACATCGGCCAGCAGGGGCGAGTAGGTTCCGAGCAGCCGTTCGGTCAACAGGGGAAGCAAGTCGTTGTCCGACACGTGCTGAGCCACCCGTCATGTCTGGCTTCTCGGCCGTCGTGCAGTCTGTCATGTGTCCTGATCGGACGCAGTCCAGGCGGGCACGGTTCGTCCCGTCCGCCCTGATAGGAGTTGCTGTGCCAACGATGACCCGGCTGGACGAGGTGTTCGTGCTGAACCTTGGCGACTCCGAGAACCGATTCCATCCCGACTGGCTGGGTGAGGTTCAGCTGCATCTGGACACGGTTCTGGCGGCGGACGGTCCGAAATCTCTGGTCACCACGGCCTCAGGGAAGTTCTTCTCCAACGGCCTGGACCTGGATTGGCTGGGCGCGCACAGCGATCAGTTCCTGTCCTATGTCAACGAGGTACATCGCTTGTTCGAGCGTGTGCTGGCACTTGACGTGCCGTCGGTCGCAGCCATCCAGGGGCACTGCTTCGCCGGTGGCGCGATGCTCGCGTTAGGCCATGACTTCAGGGTCATGCGCGCCGATCGCGGCTTCTTCTGCCTGCCCGAAGTCGACATCAACATCCCGTTCACGCGCGGAATGGTTGGGTTGATCCAAGCGCGGCTGTCGAAGCGGACCGCGCATGAGGCGATGACGACCGGCCGGCGCTACGGCGGTACCGATGCTCTCGCGGCGGGGATCGTGGATGCGGTCGCCCATGAGGACGATGTGCTCTCGACGGCGGTCGAGATCGCCCGCCCTCTGGCCGGCAAGGCGGGCGCGACGCTCGGCACGATCAAACAGCGGATGTACGCCGAGGCGCTAATTGCCCTACAGAACAAGGATAATCCGCTCGACTGAGCTGTTGAATCCGGCGTCAGGTCCGCGCGACAGGGGAGTCATCTGTGGTCGAGATCCGCGGCACGGTCCAGGACGGTTACGGTGCCATCGCCGACGAATTCGGTCGCAACTTCGCCGCCCGCGGTGAGGTCGGTGCAGCGGTCGCGGTCTATCGCGACGGGGTGCTGGTGGTCGATCTGTGGGCCGGCCTGCGCGATCAGAAGCGCCGACTGCCGTGGCTACGCGAGACAACGGTGCCCGTCTTCTCTACAACCAAGGGTGTCGCCGCGTTGGTCATCGCCTCGCTGCGCGCGGCCGGCCTGCTCGAACACGATGCGCCTGTCGCGCAGTACTGGCCGGAGTTCGCGCAGCGTGGCAAGGGCAAGGTCACCGTCCGGCAACTGCTTGCGCATGAAGCCGGGCTGGCTGCGCTGGACGTTCCACTGCGGGCGGCGGACCTGATGGACCTGGACGCGCTCGCCCCTATGCTCGCAGCGCAAGCGCCACACTGGATGCCTGGTACCCGACACGGCTACCACTCGATCTCGCTGGGCTTCTACCAGAACGAGCTCGTCCGACGTATCGATCCGTCCGGTCGTACGATCGGCCAGATCCTCGCGCAGGACTTCGCGCCGCCGCTCGGTCTGAACCTGCACATCGGCCTGCCCGATGACGTCGACCTGGACACAGTGGCCGGGCTTGGCCGGCTACGTCCGGACGCGCTGGTCCGGCAGTTGCCGGGTGCGCCACGATCTCTACTGTTCGCACTGGCCAACCGGGGCAGCCTCACCTCACGGTCACTACGGAATCCGGGCCTCGGGCCGCCGGAGCACTACACTCGCCGAGCCGTCCTGCGTCCGGAGATCGCCTCGTCCAACGGCGTTTCCGACGCACGATCGCTCGCCCGGCTCTACAGCGCTGCTGCGACCGGTGATCCGCTGCTGCCGATTAATGCTGCCGCATTGGCAGAACTCGCCCAGCCCGCACCCGATGCCGGGGTCGATCTGGTGTTGCGAACACCGACAGCGTTCGCACTGGGCTTCAGCAAGCCGACG
>JBDTDN010000137.1:0-5923 GCA_039923055.1 Jatrophihabitantaceae bacterium | reverse complement strand
AGACGCTGTGTCTCGGGGTGCTTGTTGGAAGCTGCGATCAGTTGTCGCGCTTCTCCTTGATCTTGGCCTTCTTGCCGCGCAGATCGCGCAAGTAGTACAGCTTGGCGCGCCGCACGTCACCGCGGGTGAGTATCTCGATCTTCTCGATCACCGGGGTGTGCACCGGAAAGGTGCGCTCGACGCCAACGCCGTAGCTCTCCTTGCGGACGGTGAACGTCTCGCGGACGCCACCGCCCTGGCGACGGATGACCGCGCCCTGGAATACCTGAATACGCGAGCGGGTGCCCTCGATGACGCGGACGTGCACCTTCAGGGTGTCACCCGGACGGAAGTCGGGGACATCGCTGCGTAGGGAATCGGCGTCAAGGGTGTCGAGGGTGTTCATCTCGGCTTCGCTTCCTGTTGTTCATCTCGGGTGGTACGGGCAGCGTGCGACGCTGCCGACAAGCTCATGGAGTCCCACGCCGACCTACGGCGCAGTGGGCAACCCCGTAATAATGCCATATCGCCTGGCTCGAACCGAAACCGGGACGGCTCAGCCCAGCAGGTCCGGACGGCGAGCGGCGGTGCGCTCACGGGAGGTTTCGGTCCGCCATCGGGCGATTGCGCCATGATTGCCGGACAGCAGCACGGGTGGCACGTCCAGACCCCGCCAGGATGCTGGCTTGGTATAGGTAGGTGCCTCCAGCAGGCCGTCTTGACCAGCGGCGAACGAGTCGTCGACGGCGGACTGGGCATTACCGAGCACTCCCGGCAGCAGGCGGGAAACCGCTTCAGCGATGACCAGCACAGCCACTTCTCCCCCGGCCAGCACGTAATCGCCGAGGCTGACCTCGTCCACCGGCATGCGTTGCGCCGCGTACTCCAGCACGCGCGCATCGATGCCTTCGTAGCGACCGCAGGCGAACATCAACCACGGCTCCACGGCGAATTCGGCGGCCAGCGTTTGAGTGAATGGGCGACCGGCCGGCGTCGGGACAATCAGCCGCGGCTGGGCCGGCCCGTCAAGTGGTGCGATCGTGTCAAGGACGCGGCCCCACGGTTCGGGCAGCATGACCATGCCCGGGCCGCCGCCGTACGGCGAGTCGTCCACGGTGTGGTGGACGTCGTCGGTCCAGTCCCGCAGGTTGTGCACGCGGACGTCGAGCTGGCCTCGATCGATGGCCTTGCCCAGCAGCGATTGGCTCAGCGGTGCGAGATAGTCCGGGAAGATCGTGACGACATCGAGTCTCATCAGTGATCAATCCCCCTTCCGCCACACCACAGGGTGGTGAAGGGGGTATTCATAGCGGTCACAGCTCGAACAGACCGTCGGGCGGATCGATCTCGACGAACCCGCCGGCGAGGTCGACGGTCGGGACAATCGACTGGACGAACGGCACCAGTCGCTCGACACCGTCGACGTTCAGCACGAGATAGTCCGAACCGGCGATGTCCAGCACGTCCTGGACGGGGCCGAGTTCGCGCCCGAGGATCGTGCGAGCCGGCAACCCGATCAGGTCGCTTGCGTAGAACTCGTCCGGGTCGTCGATCTGCGGTCGCTCGGACGCTGGGATGACCAGTTGGATGCCGCGCAGCGATTCGGCAGCGTTCCGGTCATCGACGCCGACGAAGTGCACGACCAGTTTGGGGCCGTTGATGTTGACCGATGCAACGGTCAGCGGGCCGCGTTCAGCGGGCTCGGTGCTGAGCACCGAGCCCGCTGCAAAGCGATCTTCGGGATCGTCGGTCCACGGCTGGACGAAGACCTCACCCTTGATGCCGCGCGCCGGCCCGATCCGGCCGACCGCGATCAGGTCAGCGGTCGACATCGAGGCAGCTAGCGCCGGTCCACATCGACGACATCGACACGGATGCCTTTGCCGCCGACGCCGTTGACGACCTGGCGCAAAGCCTTGGCCGTACGCCCGTTACGGCCGATCACCCGGCCGAGGTCTTCGGGATTGACCCGGATCTCCAACCGCTGCCCGCGACGGTTGTCGACCATGTCGACCTGCACGTCGTCCGGATGGTCGACGATGCCTCGCACAAGATGCTCGAGGGCTTCCTCGAGCACGTCAGCTCTCCGCCGGTGCGTCCAACGCGGCCGGGGCCTCGTCGGCCTTGGCCTCGTCCGTCTTGGCCTTGGGCTCGTCCGCCTTGGGCTCGTCCGCCTTGGCCTCGGGCTCGTCCGCCTTGGCCTTGGGCTCGTCCGCCTTGGCCTTGGGCTCGTCCGCCTTGGCCTTGGGCTCGTCCGCCTTCGCCTCGTCGGCCTTGGGCTCGCTGGCCTTGGCCTTGGTGGCCTTCTTCTTCGGGGTCGTGGCATCGACGGTGGGCTCGCCGTCGGCATCGGCCAGCGCCGCGTCGAACAGTGCGCGTTTGTCGGCCTTCGGCTCGGCGATCAGCATCGCCGCCGGAGCCGGCTCGCCCTTGAACTTCTGCCAGTCACCGGTCACCCGCAGGATCGCGGCAACAGCCTCGGTCGGCTGAGCACCGACACCGAGCCAGTACAAGGCGCGCTCGCCGTCGACGCGGATGACGGATGGGTCGTTCTTCGGGTGATATTCGCCGATGGTCTCGATCGACCGGCCGTCCCGCTTGGTACGGGCGTCGGCCACGACGATGCGGTAATGCGGCTCGCGCATCTTGCCCAGACGCATGAGCTTGATCTTTGTTGCCACGAGGGTTGGTACTCCAGACGTTGTCAAAGGTTGGGACGCGTCGTTATCGGGTGGGGTTCTCGATAACTGACGTCCGGGTGGACTGGCCGGAGGCGGGGAGAGGGTCCGCGTTCTGGCCGGTACTCAAGGGCACATTCTGCCAGACGCGCGCCAGCCGGGCGCACACGCGGTCTCAGAACGCCCGATCGGCGGTCGTGATGTCGGCCACGACCCGCGGTGCGCCTACCGCGTCAGGTGTGGTCCGGCTGCTACAAAAGGTGTGGGCCTGCTCAAAGTATGAGTTTGAGCAGGCCCACGTGCGGTCTTCGCTATGACGGCTCGGACCTGCACCTAGCCTTCACCGAACCATCGCGTCGTCACCCGCGACTGCCGTCGAGTTGCCCCGTCGGCCAGTTCCGTTTCCGCTCTGTGCCCGCGTCCCCTTGCGGTTCTGCGTAGGAACAGGTTTACCCGTGCGGCACAGCCGACGCAAGAGGCATTTTCCAACCCTCAGCCAGAGCCTTAGACCTGCCCTGGCATCGGTGTGACGTCGTTGTCGAGCATCCGTGCGCCGATGTCCCAACGCCTGCGCACGACGGCCACCGGGACGCTCACGCCAGCGAGTTGGCGATCCAGCGCGAAGGCCCGGACCCGGCGCAACCAGACGATCATCCGCAGCGTGCCGATCACCTGGACCGCGATCGCGACCAGTACCGCCCATCGCAGGGTGTGCGGTGTCGTGCCACCGAGCGCGTCCAGGACCCAGCCGAACCCGAGCGCAATCACCACCGTTGCCAGGAAGCCACCGACGTTCACGACACCGGACGCGGTGCCCAGCGTGCGCGCGTGGTTGTAGTCGCGGGCGATAGCGAAGGCGGCCATCGACGTCGGACCGCCCAGCGCCATCACCACGAACAGCACCAGGACGTAGGGCCGCGGCGGGTGATCACCCCACACCGTCACCGCGACGGTCCAACCGACGATCGTCACCACGCAGATGCCCAGTGCGAGTGGAACCCGCGTTCCCGGACGGTGCCCGATCAGCCAGCCGAACAACGGACTGAGCAGTGCCGCGCCGATCACGCCGAACATCAGGACCGCGCCCGCGCCCGCGGTGGAGAAGCCCGCGCCCTTCACCAGGTACGGATCGCCCCACAGCATGCCGAACGCCGTCGCCGAAGACATGCACGCGAAGTGGACCCAGAACCCGAGCCGGGTACCGGCCAAGCTCCAAGCGGCACGTACACGGCGCGCGACGCCGCCCACGCCGGTGCGAAGCTCGACGACCCCTCGCACGGGTGCCGGCATCGGTGTCGGATCACTGACTAGCAACCACACGGCGATACCAGCGACCAGCGACAGGCAGGCCGCGCTCGCGAAACTCGCGCCCCACCCGAAGTCGTGCAGCGCCTGCGTCAACGGCAGCGTGGCGATGACGTTGCCCGCGGTGCCGACCATGCCGGTGAGCGCAATCAGCACCGGGTACCGCCGCACGCTGAAGTGGCTGGCGGCAAATCGTAGGACGCTCACGAACGTCAGCGCATCGCCGCAGCCGAGCAGTGCGCGCGCGAACAGGGCGACCGGATAGGACGGCACGAGGGCGAAGATCAGTTGCGCCGAACCCATGATCAGCGAGGCGACGACGAGCAGCCGACGTGGGCCATACCGGTCGACCAGCACACCGGTCGGGATCTGCATCGCGGCGTACACGCCGATCTGTAGCAGGATGAACACACTCAACTGGGCCGGCGTGATGCCGAAGCGCCGTTCGGCGAGCAGCCCGGCAACACCGAGCGAACTGCGGTGGAAGACGGCTAGGAAGTAGACCAGCACCGCGATGACCCAGCCCTGAACCGCGCGGCGAGGAACGGCGACGCCTGCATAAGGCGATTCGGTCATCGTCGGTTCGCGAGCAGTCAGTCGACGACGTCCATGGTGGCTCTATCGTACGGCCGGGACCGGTGTTCAGATGACGACGTTGCCCCGCAGCACCATCCGGCGCGGCTGGTACATCGCCGTCATGTCCGTTCGCGGATCGGTGTCGTACACGACCAGGTCGGCCGGGGCTCCCTCGACCAGGCCCGGCAGCCCGAGCCATTCGCGGCCGTGCCACGAGGCCTGCGCGATCACGGCGGCCTGCGGAATGCCGGCTCCTATCAACGCCCGGATCTCATCGCGTATCAGCCCGTGCGGCAACGAGCCGCCCGCATCGGTGCCGGTGTAGATCGGCACGCCCGCCTCGTACGCGTTCCTGATCCGATCGCGGGAGCTCGCATACAGCGCCCGCATGTGCGCGGCGTACTTCGGGAACTTGTCGGCGCCCGCCGCCGCGATCGACGGGAAGTTGTCGATGTTGATCAGTGTCGGCACGACCGCGACACCCGATGCGACCGCGGCGTCGATGAGATCCTCGGACAGCCCGGTGCCGTGCTCGATCGAGTCAAGGCCCGCGGCGATCAGGCCGGGCAGCGCGTGCTCGCCGAACACGTGGGCCGCGACCCGCGCCCCGAGTTCGTGCGCCTTGGCGATGGCCGCGACCAGCACGTCGTCGGGCCAAACCGGGGTCAACTCCCCCACCGACCGGTCGATCCAGTCCGCCGCCAGTTTCACCCAGCCGTCGCCGCGCGCGGCCTGGATGGCGACCTCGGCAACCAGTTCCTCCGGTTCGACCTCGACGCCCAGGTGACGGATGTAGCGCTGCGGACGGGCGATGTGCCGGCCCGCCCGGATCAGCCGGGGCAGGTCATCGCGTTGCTGCACCGAGGTGTTGTCGACCGGCGAGCCCACATCGCGCAGCAGCAGCGCACCGGCGTCGCGATCCAGCAGCGCCTGCACCGCCTGATCGTCCGGGTCGGGAACGTGGCCGTTCATGCCCAGTCCGACGTGACAGTGCGCGTCGACCAGCCCGGGTATTACAAACCCGCCGGTCGCGATCGTCTGGGTCGCACCGGACGGCCGCTGGAACGTCAGCGCGCCGTCGCGTATCCACACATCCCGCTCGCGCTCATCTGGCAGGAATACCCCCCGAAGGTGCAGCGTCGTCATATCTGCACCTTACGGAATGCGCGCACTACGGGCGGAAGTAGCCGAACAGGTCGACGGCCACCTGCGTGGCGCCAGCGTCGTTGTACACGCCCAGCCGATTGCCCGACACTCCGACGATCGCCGCATTCGGAACAGTCCGGCCGGGCGTGAAGTTCACCGTCGAGGTCAGCGGAGCCGGCGGCACCGTGCCTGGGAACATCGAGACGAAGGTGCCCACGGTCGTCGACGCCTCGACGATC
>JBDTDN010000136.1:0-2687 GCA_039923055.1 Jatrophihabitantaceae bacterium | reverse complement strand
CCCGCGGCACCAAATGGGGCGATGAGATCTCCCGCTAGTACGAGACACTGATGACGGCCCCGGCGGCGATCGAGCGGACGCTACAACTCGGCGATCAGGTTCGTGCGCTGGCCCGCGAGATCGCGTCGGCCAAGGCGATCTTGTTCATCGGTAGGCACGTCGCGTATCCGGTGGCCCTAGAGGGCGCGCTGAAGCTCAAGGAACTCGCCTACATGCACGCCGAGGGGTTCCCGGCCGGCGAACTCAAGCACGGCCCGATCGCGCTTATCGAGGGCGGGCTGCCGGTGGTCGTGGTGATGCCGTCGCCCAGCGGCCGTCCGGTCATGCACCAGAAGATGCTGAGCAACATCGCCGAGATCCAGGCTCGCGGGGCACGCACGATCGTGATCGCTGAGGAGGGTGACAAGGCCGCCGCCAAACATGCCGCGCACCTGTTCCAGGTGCCGGCCGTCGCGACGCTGTTGACGCCATTCGTCACCACGATCCCGCTTCAGATCCTCGCCGCCGAGATCGCGCGGGTCCGCGGCAACGACGTCGACAAGCCGCGAAACCTCGCCAAGTCCGTCACTGTCGAATAGGCCGATGTCTGCGCCGGCTCCGGCTCGGTAGGCTCTTGGGTGTGACGGACGCCGCAGAGACCATGTCGGTAGACCTATTGATCGTCGGAGCCGGGCCGGTGGGGCTGTTCGGCGCGTACTACGCCGGAGTGCGGACGCTGACGACCGCCGTGCTCGACTCCCTCGAGGAGCCCGGTGGGCAGATCACCGCGATGTATCCGGAGAAGGCGATCTTCGACGTCGCCGGCTTCCCCGCGATCAAAGGCCGGGACCTGGTCGAGCAACTCGTCGCCCAAGCCGCGCCGCACGACCCACAGTACCTGCTCGGGCACCAAGCGTCCGGGCTGGAGCGCGTCGGGGACACGTTCGTGATCACGACATCGCAGGGCGTCCGCATCGAGTGCCGTGCCATCGTGATCACCGGCGGAATCGGCACGTTCACACCTCGTCCGCTGCCCACCGGTGGCGAGTACCTCGGTCGCGGGCTGGTGCACTTCGTTCCCGACCCGACGCTGTACGAGGGCCAGGACATCGTCGTTGTCGGCGGCGGTGACTCTGCCCTGGACTGGGCACTGATGCTCGAACCGATCGGCAAATCCGTCACCGTCGTGCACCGGCGGGTGGAGTTCCGCGCACACCCGCACTCGGTCAAGTTGCTGATGGACTCCTCGGTCGCGATGCTGACCGACGCGCAGGTCTCCGCGGTCCGTGGCGACCCGAACGTCACTGAAGTCGATATCGCCATCAAGGGCGCCGACACCCAGACGCTGTCCTGCGACAAGCTCGTCGCAGCACTCGGCTTCACCGCCAACCTCGGCCCCCTGATGGAGTGGGGCATCGACATCCAGAAGCGTCAGGTCATGGTGGACACCGCGGGCCGAACGTCTGTGCCGGGCATCTACGCCGCCGGCGACATCGTGGACTACCCGGGCAAGGTCAAGCTGATAGCCACCGGCTTCGGCGAGGTAGCGACAGCCGTCAACAACGCGGCCGCGTACCTGAACCCGAACGTGTCGGCCTTCCCGGGGCACCTGTCGGACTACGCCCCAGAACTGGGCGCGGCGGCCACGCCGACCGCGTGATCTTGCGATGATCGTGGGGGTCGGCATCGACGTGGTGCCGGTCGGCCGCTTCGCCGCCGCGCTCGCCCGGACGCCGTCGCTTGCCGTGCGACTGTTCACCGCGGCCGAGCAGGTGACGCCGACCGGGTCGCCGCGCTCAGCTGAATCGCTCGCCGCCCGGTTCGCTGCGAAGGAGGCGCTTGCCAAGGCGCTCGGAGCCGGCGGCGGGATGGTCTGGACCGACGCCGAGGTTTGTAGCGACGATGCCGGCCGTCCGTCGATCGTGGTGTCCGGGACAGTCGAGGTCCGGGCCGCATCGCTTGGGGTAACGCGTTGGCACGTCTCCCTCTCGCACGATGGCGGCATCGCGACCGCAACCGTGATCGCCGAAGGGGACTGACCCATGCACAGCGTCTATTCGGTCGAACAGGTCCGGGCTGCCGAGGCCGTGCTGATGGCGCGATTGCCGGATGGTGTGTTGATGCAACGGGCGGCACACGCCCTTTCGGCGCACTGCGTCCAGCTGCTGCAAGACCGATTGCTCGGGCGGGTATACGGCGCGCGCATCGTGCTGCTGGTCGGTGGCGGAAACAATGGCGGGGACGCGCTATTCGCCGGTGCGCGACTGGCCGGACGCGGTGCGAAGGTGACGGCTCTGGTGGTCGATCCGGCCCGAGTTCACCCGGCTGGACTGACGGCACTGGTCGCGGCCGGGGGACGGGCCAGTGGACCCGATCCCAGGCTGCTTACCGACGCTGATCTCGTCGTCGATGGGCTGCTCGGGCTCGGTGGGCGTGGTGGGTTACGCGACGCCGCGATCGACCTTGCCGACGCTGCACGGGACGCGTTCACCGTGGCGGTCGATCTGCCCTCCGGGGTGGATGCGGACACCGGCGCGGCCGGCGAGCATGTGGTGCGGGCGAACGTGACGGTGACGTTCGGGGCGCTGAAGCCGGGCGTCGTGGTGGGCGGCGGCGCGGACCTGGCCGGTGAGGTGCGACTGGTCGACATCGGGCTGTCGCTGGCGGACGCACAGAGTTGGGTGCTGGAGGCGCACGACGTCGGTGCG
>JBDTDN010000135.1:0-6121 GCA_039923055.1 Jatrophihabitantaceae bacterium | reverse complement strand
CGGTACTAAGTAGGCGCGCTAACGACTACGAGGTGACCTCCACGCGATGAGCGCTCGCGCGAGGAGCCCGCGTGTTCTCGTCTCTCCGGATCCGCCCCGTTCTGTGGGGCGATCCGGAGAGACGGTTCGCGCGGTCTCATTAGCCGAGTTTTGCGCGGTTTGATCAGACGCTTCGCGCGGTTTAATTAGCCGGCTTGGGCGGTGAAGGCAGGCAGGTAGCCACCGGACTGTCCGGACGCGGTCGGGTGATAGCTCTGGGTGATGTTCGACCAATCCACTGAGTGCAGCCACGAGCCGCTGTCGCAGATCTCGTGGCCGTTGGCGAATGCGGCCCGCACGTCGGCAAACTTGAAACCGTGCCGTGACGCCGCTGTCGAGACGACGCCGTCAAGCACGTCGGCCGCCTCGTTTATCTTGTTGCGGTCGGTCGAACTGAGCCCGACGCAGTACCAGACGTTGTGGTAGAACCGCGGGTAGCCGACCACAACGACCTTTGCGTTCGGCGCGTGCGAACGGATCGCGTTGTAGACGGTGTCCAACCAGCCGGGAAGTGACCCGCGAGCCTTCGCCTCAGCCGCGTTCAACTCGCTCACGCAGGTGCTGGTGCTGTACAGCACGCAGTCCTGCATCACTCCGGCGAAGTTCAGGTCGTTGCCGCCGATCGAGATGCTCACCAGCGTCGTCGAACTGCTCAACGCGGAGACTTGGTTGGCCGTCACATCCGTCGTCTTGGCTCCAGAGCAGGCAACGGAAACGTACGACGCCGGGGAATGGGCATTGGTCCAGAGCTGGGAGTACGCCAGCGTGCTGCGCAGACAGTTGCCGCTCGAGGAGATGTAACTTCCCGAGCCGACGCCGGAGGAGTACGAGTCGCCCAGCGCGACGTATCGCACTGCCGAAGCGGCCGAGGCCGGCGCCGCGCCGGCCACGGTAAGGGTGGCGATAGCGGCAATACAGCCGATGACGAGCGGTACTCGGGATCTGCGCACGGGTGCCTCCGGGGGTAAGGGGACGTGACCATTACGCGCAATAAGTACCAGTTGGCGGATACAGTCGGCGTAATGCGACCGATCGGTGATCCGATGCCGGCAAGACGCGCCCGACCGGCTCGTGGGCGACGGCGAGCGGAAGTGCCACGATGGTGTGGTGAAACTTCGTGTGCTCGTCGTCGACGATGATTCTGCCCTGGCCGAGATGCTCGGCATCGTACTGCGCGCCGACGGCTTCGAGCCGTCCTTCGTTGCGGACGGAGCCCGCGCGCTACAGGCATTCCGGGAGGTCAAGCCGGACGTGGTGCTGCTGGACCTGATGCTGCCCGGGATGTCCGGCATCGACGTCTGCCGGTCGATCCGAGCCGAGAGCGGGACGCCGGTCATCATGCTGACGGCCAAGGGGGACACCACCGACGTCGTCCTGGGGTTGGAATCCGGGGCCGACGACTACGTCGTCAAGCCGTTCAAGCCGAAGGAACTGGTGGCGCGGGTCCGGGCTCGGCTGCGTCATCACGACGAGGTCGCCAGCGAGACGCTGACGATCGGCCCGCCGGAATCACCGGTTTCCATCGACGTTGCGGCACACCAGGTCAGCAGGGACGGCAAGCGTGTCGGGCTCACGCCGTTGGAGTTCGATCTGCTCGTCGCGTTGGCCCGTAAGCCACGTCAGGTCTTTACCCGCGAGGTGCTGCTCGAGCAGGTCTGGGGTTACCGCCACGCCGCCGACACCCGACTGGTCAATGTTCACGTGCAGCGGTTGCGGTCGAAGGTCGAGCGGGACCCGGAGCGTCCTGAGGTGGTGCTGACCGTCCGGGGTGTCGGTTACAAAGCCGGACCTCCGTGACCGAAGCCGATCCGGTCCCCGATCCGGTCGAGCAGCGATGGAGTCGCAACCGGATCATCCACTCAGGCAGACAGATTCTCGAGTCCGGGACGCGGGCCTGGCGCCATTCCCTGCAGCTTCGCGTCGGGACAACCACGTTATTGGTCACGTCCTTGGTCGTACTTCTGATCGGGGTCTTCATCGTCGACCAGGTCGCAGGCGGCATTCTGCGAGCCAAGCGTGAGGCAGCGGTGAGCCAGGCAAAGGTGGGTCTGGAGTCTGCCCGCCTGGTCCTGGCCGGTGTCGACGCCGGGGTGGTCGCCGACGTCGCGGACGCCCAGCAACAGATCACCACCAACCTCACCGCCAGTGGCCGCAGCGCCGGGCTGTTCAGCATCGCGATCGAGTCGGCGTCCTCGAGCCTGGACCAGGCCGTGACTCCGCAGACGATCCCGAACTCGTTGCGGACGCTCGTCCAGCAGGGCAACCTGGCCGTCGAGTACGGGCCGGTGCTGATCAACACCGATTCCACGGTGGCGGTCAGCGGCCTGATCGTCGGCGAACCGGTACCGGCCCGGACGGGGGTCTTCGAGCTGTACTACCTGTTCCCGTTGACGGCCGAGAAGCAGACGATCGCTTTACTGCAGAGGACGGTTTGGCTCTCCGGGTTGGCCCTGGTGCTGCTCGTTCTCGGTATCGCCCTGCTGGTGACCAGACAGGTCGTGCGGCCGGTGCGCGTCGCTGCGAAGACGGCCGGCAAGCTCGCGGCCGGTGATCTGTCGCAGCGGATCAAGGTTCGCGGCACGGACGACATTGCCCGCCTGGGGCGCTCGTTCAACGACATGGCCGGTAGCTTGCAGCGGCAGATCCGTCGACTGGAGGATCTATCCCGACTACAGCGGCGCTTCACCAGCGACGTCTCGCACGAACTGCGCACGCCCCTGACCACGATTCGGATGGCTTCGGAACTGCTGCTGGACAACCGTGCGGAATTCCCGCCAGCGCTGTCACGATCGGTGGAATTGCTGCACACCGAACTGGACCGGTTCGAATCGTTGCTGGCCGACCTGCTGGAGATCAGTCGGTACGACGCCGGTGCAGCGAGCCTGGAATCAGAGACAGCCGACGTCCGCGGGGTCGTTGCTTCGGCCGTTGCCTCACTCGGCGTGCTCGCCGAGCGCCAGGGAAGTGTGGTCGTCGTCCACGAGCCAGAAGCGGCGGTACCGGTCGACATGGATTCACGAAGGGTCGAACGAATCCTGCGGAACCTGCTCGGCAACGCGCTCGACCACGGTGCCGGGCAGCCGGTTATCGTCACCATCGGCGCAGACGAGCAGGCGGTCGCGATCACCGTGCGTGATCACGGCGTCGGCCTGCGTCCGGGGGAGGCCGGGCTGGTGTTCAACCGATTCTGGCGCGGAGACACCTCGCGCAGTCGGCTCACCGGCGGGACCGGACTCGGCTTGGCGATCAGTCTGGAGGACGCACGGCTGCACGACGGTTGGCTGCAGGCGTGGGGCGAGCGGGGCATCGGCGCCCAGTTCCGTCTGACGCTGCCACGCCAGGCCGGACACGCGCTGGTCTCCTCGCCACTCCCACTCACCCCTCACCAGGACCAGGACGGGCAATGAGGACCGGAGCGGTCCGGCGGGCCGGTGGCGTGCTCGGAATCCTGGTCGTGCTCACCGGATGCACCGGCGTGCCGTCCTCCTCACGCCCGGAGGTGATCGCGTCCCTCGGCGCGGTCCAGCCCGTCGTTCCCGCGGCCGTCACGCCCCAGCCCGACGCTGAGCCGCGCACCATCATCGCCGGCTTTCTGACGAACAACGCCACGTCCGACGTGCACCATCTGGCCGCTCGCGCATTCCTGACCTCAGAAGCCACCAACCGGTGGTCCGACACGACCGTCACCGTCGTGGACAACCCTCAGATCGGCAACCCGGACAAGCAGAACCAGGTCACGGTCACCGGCCGAATCATCGGCACGATCAATGGCTCGGGAATTTACACACCGTCGTTGCAGGGTGACGGTCGCGGCGGTGGCGGGGCTCCGGTGAGCCTGACATTCGGGCTGAAGAAGGACGACGGGCAGTGGCGAATCGACACACTGCAGAACGGGCTGTTCATCAGCGACCAACAGTTCCAGGACTTCTACCAGCAGCGGACCGTGTACTTCTACGACCAGGCCGAGGAGCACCTCGTGCCCGATCCACGGTTCAGCGCGCTGCAGGACCCGACGTTGCTGGCGACGTGGCTGATGACGCAGTTGGCCGAGGGGACCCGTCCGGAGTTGCAGGCAGCGACCAACACCGAACTTCCGGCGCAGACCGATCCGCGCCGAGTGACCGCCAGCCTGGGCCCTGTGATCAAGATTGAGATCCCCGGTGCCAGTCAACTTGCCCTGGGAACCCGTGACCGGCTGGCGGCACAGGTCGCGCTGACGCTGGAACCGGTGGCATCGGGCACGCCGATCTCCATCACCGACGGCGGGCGGGCCGTCACGATTCCACGCTCCGGGGCGACGTTCACGGCCTCGATTTTCAGTGATGCGGTCGCTCCAGCCAATCAAGTTCCGCCGCTGTACTACATCAACGACAACGGACTGGTCATCGGCCCGGATGGCAAAGCGTTGCCCGGCCCGCTCGGCAACGGTCAGTACCATCTGAACGCGGTCGCCCTGGCCAGTATGAACAACTCGGCCACCCTACTGGCCGCAGGGACCGCCGGCTCCGCGGACGCACAGACCTTGTACGTCGGGACGGATGGGGCACCGCTGCGCCGCACCGCGGTGACCGGCGCGCTATCCAGGCCAGCGTGGGTACCGAACATGGCCGAGGTGTGGATCGGCGCCGGCAAGACGTTGTATCGCGTCGCCAGCAACGGCGCCGTGAGCGCAGTCGCGATCACCACGACCAGTGGCAAGCTCAGTGGGCAGATCATTGCCGTCCGATTCAGCCCGGAGGGTGCCAGGATCGCGGTCGTGCTGCAGACGGCGGACGGTGCGGGCCAGATCTGGCTGGGCTCGGTGGTGCGCGCGACGAACGCCGTCCGGGTCAGCAATATGCAGCAGATCAGCCCCCAGGGAGTGACGATCACCGACGTCGCCTGGAACGATGAGTTGAAGCTGTTTGCGGTCGGCCGCGACATCGGTGGGCTGCCGAACGTGTACGAACTGCAGTCTGACGGCTCGCTCTGGACCCCTCGCGGTATTCCCAACCTGCCGGGTCCCCCGGATAGCATCACGGTGGCCGAGAACGTTGTCGCGTCGGTGTCGGTGGGGAACACGGTGTGGGTCCAGCGTGGCGGCAGTTGGGTCAGCCCGACCGGTGGTTCCACGCACGGCACCAATCCGGTCTATCTGGAGTGACGGCGCCGGATCCACAGCGCGGCGTGTCGTCCACAGCCAGTCGCCTTCATCCGCTGGTTGTGCCAACGCAGGTCACGCTGGCCGTCATGAGTACGCAGGCGCCTACGCAGGCGTGGACGGTGCTGGCGGCGCTGGTCGACCTGGTCCTGCCGCGCTGGTGTGTTGGCTGCGAGGATCCGGGAACGTCCTGGTGTGTGCGATGTCGTCCGGCGGGCGGCCCGTTGTGCACCTCGGTCGACGAGGTGCCGGTGCTTGCCGCCGCGCGGTACGAGGGTGCGATGCGGGCGGCCCTGCTTGCGTACAAGGAGCGGGGTCGCCGTGACCTGGCCCGTCCGCTGGCTTCGGCCCTGGCGCCTGCGGTTGCTGCGGCCACCGTCCGAGCGGGACGGCCTGCGGTGCTTGTGCCGATTCCGTCCACCCGTGCCGCGGCAAGGGCTCGTGGTGGTGACCACGTCCGCCGGTTGGCCCGGCTGGTGTCCCGGACTGCCGAGTTGACCGTCGTGACCGCACTGCGGGTGCGCCCCGATGTGCAGGACTCGGCGGGTCTGGACGCCGTGCAGCGGGCGGCAAACTTGGCCGGCGCGATGTGTGCCGTGCCGCCCGGTCGCGTTCGTTCGGTCGTGCTGCTGGATGACATCACCACATCCGGCACAACGATCCGCGAGGCCACGCGCGCGCTGGAGGCGGTCGGCTGGCAGGTTCAGGCTGCCGCCGTCGCGGCCGTGACGCAGCGGCGTTGAGCCAGCTTCTGTGCCGATGCTGGCACGTTCACGCGGGAGCGGCTAGCGTGGGCTTGACCTGACCGAGTAGGCGTACCTCGACCCCGCACGGGAGTTCTGGACCCACCGTGCACCGGCCGTGAGCGCCACAGCTGCAAGGTGGAGGTCGTATGGAAACTGCCGAGATGCGCATGGAGATCGTCGTGCGCGGGCGCAACGT
>JBDTDN010000134.1:0-4338 GCA_039923055.1 Jatrophihabitantaceae bacterium | reverse complement strand
GCCGAAGATGCGGGTCGTCTCAATCCGCTCCATCCGCAACTGGCCACCAAGCTTGTCCAAAAGTTCGGTCCGTAGTTCGGCGACATCCTGGCTCAGCCGGCCGAGTTCACCAGCCATCGTTTCCTGGACTTCGCGGCGCAGCAGCTGAACCAGCCGTACCTCGAACTCGCGCCGGTCGGCCGCGTCCTGGGCCCGCTCAACCGCCCCGTTCGACCGGACGTCCAGCCCCTGGCCGAACGAGGACCGAGCATCCGGAACCGCCGTGGCCGACCCGTGCCGGCCGAAGACGGAGAATCCGCCGACCAACAATCCCCAGAAACCAGCCAGTGCGCCAATCCGGATCGTCTTGAGCGAGTCACTGGTGACGATCAGCCACACCGAGATCGCGCCGAGCGCAACCGCCACACCGAATCCGAGCGTACGCAGTACAGCAATCGCACGAGTTCGCTCGGGCGAGCGACCGTCACTGTAGTCAGAGGTGTCGCTGTATTGACTGCCGACGTGGGGGCGGGGCATCACATTAGCTTAGCTGGCGGGCAGTCGGAGGCTGCTCACTGCTACCGGGGTCCACGCCGGCCCGTTCGAGTAGCAACCCGGCCACGAGAACCGCGAGCGCCGCACCGAGCAGCAGCGCGCCGACCCTGGTGTCCTGGGCCGCAGCGGAGATGGAACTGGCGTCGGGAACCACATATGCGAGTAGGCCGATCGCCGCGCCCGCGACGGCCGCGCCCGTCAACGACGACGCCTTCCCGAGCGCGACACAGCGGGCGATCACGATTGCGGCCATCGCTTTGGCATCCGGCTCATGCCTGACGGCCGCGCGCACTCGCCGGGCAGCTACGAGTTCGGCGACCGCCAGCACAGCGAGCGGCAAGGGCACCACGTAATGCATAGGTGGAAATGCGCTGTAGGACGTCCGAAGCAGCACATAGACGATAACCCCGACGATCACGAGCGGCGGCATCAGATCGCCCGGTCGGGTTCGGCGCAGCGCGCTCACGGCACTGGCTTCGGAACGGCACACATCACGTCAGGATCAGGTCCGGGCGAGCACGAATCGCGGCCACCTCATCCGGCGGCAGCGCGGCGACGAGCACGGCGAGCGCCGTGCCGCCGAGTGTGGCCACAGCGGCAGCAGCCAGCCAGGGCACCAGGACGAAGGCGCGCTCGGCAGCCCGCGGGTGGGGCAGCGTCAGCTCGGCGTCGGCACTGCACACCTCGCCCTGCGCGTCGAGGACCATCACGATGTCGACGTCTAGCGTGCGGGGGCCCCACCGGACGGTGCGGACCCGTCCGGCCGCCTGTTCTGCGGCGTGTGCACGGATGAGCCAGTCGGACGGCTCGGCGGACGGATCATCCACGAGCAGGATCGCGTTCAGGTAGTCGCCCTGCGGCACCGGTCCCCACGGCGGGGTCTCCACGACGGGCGAGACACCTGTCAGCCAGGGACGAAACGCGTCGACCGCCGACTGCAGTGTGCGGAGCCGATCGCCCTCGTTCGAGCCGATCGACAGGACCGCCCGACTCACGGTCGTTCTCGACGGATCGTCACAGCGACGTCGGCGAACGTCAGCGGGATCGGGGCCTGCGGCTTGTGGACGGTCACGGTCGCGGCACCCACGCGCGGGTCGGCGAGGCAGACGTCCGCCAGTCGCCCGACCAATGTCTCGAGCAGGTTGACCGGCTCGCCGGAGATCACCGCAGCCAGTCCGTGCGCGAGCGTCCCGTAGTCGAGCGTGTCGGCCAGCTGGTCCGATGCTGCCGCCGTAGCCGTGTCGAACTCCAGCGCGACGTCCACGACGAAGTCCTGGCCGTCGCGGCGTTCGAAGTCGAAGACCCCGTGGTTACCCCGTACCCGCAATCCGGTCAACGCAATGACGTCCGAACTCATCGTTCACTCCCTCGCAGGCTCTCCTCGGACGTAGTCCTCCGGGCCGCATGCTCGGCTTGCGGCACCTGCGGCACGGCCCGGGTCTTCGCGCGTGGAGGCACCTCCCGCTTGCAGGGGGCATTCGTCGCGGTCAACGCGGCGACGGCAAGGGCGGCATCGACCGACGGACGGACCGCATGTACGCGCACACCCCAGACACCGTGGAGCGCGGCATAGGTGGTCAGCGCGGTCGTCGCATCCTCCCGATCGGCTACCGGACGGGACGCCCCGTCCGGCCCGGCCAGCAGCGCGCCCAGGAACGACTTACGCGAGGACGCCACCAGCACCGGCAGCCCGATCTCGACCAGCGAATCCAGACGCGCCAGCAGCGCCCAATTGTGCGCCGCCGTCTTGGCAAACCCCAGGCCCGGATCGAGCACGAGCGCCGACGGGTCAACACCGACGGCCACTGCCGCATCGACCCGCGCGCACAACTCCGATCGCACCTCGGTCACCACATCGCCGTAGACGGCCAGTTCTTGCATCGACTCGCTGTGGCCGCGCCAGTGCATCAGGATCCACGGGCAACCTGCATCCCGGACCACCCGCGCCATATCGGCATCCCCGAGACCGCCGGACACGTCGTTGACCACCATGGCTCCCGCCGCCAGCGCAGCCTCAGCCACTGCGGCCCGGTAGGTGTCGACGCTGACCGGAATCGCCTCAGCGGCCAGCGCCGCGATCACTGGGACGACCCGACGGATCTCCTCGGCCGCCTCGACCCGCAGCGCGCCGGGACGCGTCGATTCACCCCCCACGTCGATCAGGTCGGCGCCCTCTGCCCGCATCTCACGGGCGTGCGTGAGCGCGTCGTCCAGCGAGGTGTACCGGCCACCGTCAGAGAACGAATCGGGTGTCACGTTCAGCACCCCGACGATCGAGATGCGGTTGCTATTCATCGGCAGGCGTGTCTCGGGTACATCCGTTCGGGCTGCACTCTCGACCCGAATCGCCTTCGGCTCGTTCGCGTTGGGGGTACCCCCCCTCGGGGAACTCATCGCGTCCTTGCTCACCTTCCGAGAATTAAGGAAAGCGCTTCGGCGCGGGTGCGCTGGTCCTGCTTGAACGTGCCCCGAACCGCCGAGGTCATCGTCCGCGACCCCGGCTTGCGAACGCCCCTCATCGCCATACACAGGTGCTCGGCCTCGACCACGACGATCACGCCGCGTGGCTCCAACCGGCTCATCACCGCGTCGGCCACCTGGGAGGTCAGCCGCTCCTGCACCTGGGGACGGCGGGCGTACAGATCCACCAGTCGCGCCAGCTTGGAGAGCCCGGTAATCCGCCCGTCCGCGCCTGGGATGTAGCCGACCGCCGCCGTGCCATGCCAGGTCACCAGGTGGTGCTCGCACGTGGAGTAGAGCGGGATGTCCTTCACCAGCACTAGTTCGTCATGATTCTCATCGAACGTCGTCTGCAACACCTCATCCGGGTTGACGAACAAGCCGCCGAAGATCTCCGCGTACGAACGCGCGACTCTGGCCGGCGTCTGCCGCAACCCGTCCCGATCCGGATCCTCGCCGATCGCCAACAGCAGTTCACGCACGGCTGCCTCGGCGCGCGGTTGGTCAACCTGGCCGGTCGGTACCAACCCACTCACGGCGACTGCGGTGGGGCGCCAGTTCCCCCGTACGGAAGGTGTTCATCGCTCGGCGGCCCGAACGCCCCCGGCTGATGAGCTGCTCCGGCCCCGTTGCCGTTCGCAGGCGGCGGCGGTGCCGGCGCTGTCGATCCGGAGTGACCGTTGGACACCGCCTTGCGCAGCGACATCGGGATCTCGATCGGGGGCCGGTCACTGGGTGTGCGCTTACCGAAGCCGGAGAAGCTGTTGTGCGGCGGGCGCTTGCGGACCGGGGCGAGGATGCGCTCCAGGTCTTCCTTGTTCAGCGTCTCCTTCTCGACGAGTTCGAGCACCATTGCGTCCAGCATGTCGCGGTACTGGACCAGGATCTCCCAGGCCTCGTCGTGCGCGCCCTCGATCAGCCCACGGACCTCCGCGTCGATTTCTGCGGCGATGTCCTCGGAATAGTCGCGCTGGTGACCGTAGTCGCGACCCATGAACGGCTCGGCGTCGCCGGTGCCGTATTTGACCGCGCCCAGCTTGGAACTCATGCCGTACTCGGTGACCATCGAGCGCGCCAGACCGGTCGCCTTCTCGATGTCGTTGGACGCGCCCGTGGTCGGCTCGTGGAACACCAACTCCTCGGCCGCCCGTCCGCCCAACGCGTACACGAGTTGGTCCAGGATCTCCGAGCGCGTCTGGGTGTAACGGTCCTCCAGCGGCAGCACGAGCGTGTGCCCGAGCGAGCGTCCGCGCGGCAGGATCGTCACCTTGTGCACGGGGTCCAGGTTGGGCATCGCCCACGCGGTCAGCGCGTGGCCGGCCTCGTGATAGGCGGTCACCCGCT
>JBDTDN010000133.1:0-4194 GCA_039923055.1 Jatrophihabitantaceae bacterium | reverse complement strand
GCTGCGCCACAGCCCCGAACTCGGCCCTCGCGCACTGCGCCAGGGCCGAATCGCAATGCTACACGGCGCGCCGCGGCGCTCTGCACCACCGGTCTGGCCGCTATGACATTCGGCGTGTTAGCACCGCTGAACGGCCCCGTACCGGAGTCATCCGCAGGCCGAACGAGCGTCCTCGCGCAGCGAGGCAATTCGCGACACGCCGCACTAGGTACCCCCCGAAAGACGGGCAGCACAGGTGCTTCACCCATACTGAAGGCAGCAATACACCGACGATCAAGGGAGACCCCCGTGAACCGCAAGGAATTGGTGGCAGCTGTCGCCGACGCAGCAGACCTCGAGCAGAAGACGGTCGACGCTGTGCTGCGTGGCCTGCAGTCGACCCTCGAGGGTGCGGCCGCCAAGGGTGAGAAGGTCAGCGTGCCTGGCTTCTTCGCTCTGTCGGTCGGCCGTCGTGAGGCGCGTGATGGGCGCAACCCGGCAACGGGTGCGACCATCAAGATCGCAGCTGCGAACACCGTGAAGCTCACCGCCGGCAGCGCCCTGAAGGAAGCTGCCAACAAGTAAGTCTTCGACAACAACGAAGGGCCGGCCACCGCGAAGTGGCCGGCCCTTCGTTGTCGGGACTGCTGGTCAGCCGGTGGGGCTGGGCGGGACCGTGGGGCTGGGCGAGACCGGGGAGGTCACGGTCGGGCTCGGCTTCGGCGTTGGCGAGGGCTGCGGTGAAGGCCCGTTCGCATCGGCCTTGGCGATCGCGGCCGTCAGCGAGGCGAGGTCCGGCTTGTCCAGACGTGCGCCGTTCACGTACACCACCGGCGGCAAGAGAACGCCACGCAGGCCGGCCTTTTCGGTCAGCCCTTCGATGAGCGGCTTGTTCGACATCAGCTGCACACAGTCCCGGAACGCGGTTGTCTGGTCCGACGTCATCCCGCCGATTTCTGTGGCATAGCGATTGAAGTCCAGGTCCGTCCGAGCCGACGAACTCGACGGCTGCACCTTCGCACCCGACTTGTCCGTACCGAACAACACGGCGCGGTACTTGACGAAGAAGTCGACGCTGACGTTCGAGGCGCACAGGGCGGCGTTCGCTGCACGCGTCGAGTACCCGTTGTTTTCGGCGGAATGATCCAGAATCGCAATCGGGTGGTACTGCGCCTGCGCCAAGTTGGCCTTCACGTCCGTATCGAGCGTGGCATCCACCGCATTCGCGAACGCCGCACAGCCGGGACAGAGGTAGTCCTCGTAGATCTCCACGGTCGCGGCGGCCTTCTTGCCGTAGACGACGCCGGTGGACATCGTCGCGTTCGTCGCGGTGACGGTGCCGGTGATCTTGGACCGGCCAGCCTGCACCCCCACGCTAGCGACCACGATCATGACGCCGATGATCGCCAGCGAACTGTTCAGATACCGGCTACGAATCGTCGCTGCCCGTGCCGCCGACTGCACAGCCGTCTCGTACTTACGTCGGCCCTGCTCACTGCGCATGCGCTTCGGGGATGGAACCTCGACGTGATCGTGCCGGCCCAGGTACTCATCGATCGAGATCCGGGTCGCCGGCCACAGGAATAAGAACACCGCGCCGGCAAGCAGTATCAGCGCGCCGATGATCGCCAGCAAGTAGTGCGTCGAGGTGCTGGCACCTCCCACGCCGAACCAGCCCGGCGACAGGTCCAGCCCGCGGGCGGCCGCCTGGATCAGGCCGACGGCGAATACGAGAAATGCCACCGCGGCCACCGCCGACACCAGTCGGACCGCCAGGCCTGCGACCAGCAGCACACCTAGCACCAACTCGAGTACCGGCAGGCCGTACCCGATGGTCTTGGTCGCCCACTCCGGCGTGACATCGAAGGCCCGCACCGCCTGCTTGAACCCTCGTGGCGACTCCAGCTTGGGCCACGAGGCCCAAACCAGCACGACGCCGAGGACGAGACGGACAGCGGTGCCGAGCCAGGCTCGAACTGAGTTCAAGGTCACGAGCGCTGATTCTGCCGTACCGACGTTCCGGTCAGGACTTCGCCACCACCGGCAGGTCGTGCGCGATCTGTCCCGTCTCGGCTCCGGTGCCGCCGCTGTAGATGAACGACACGTGCGCATAGTCGTCCGGGCCGTACAGCAGAACCTGCGTGGAATGCGTCTGACCACCGTCCTCGGCCAGGAAGATATGGGCAGATGCCTGTGCCGTGTCGATCTGTGCCTGTGTGCCGCGAAGCCCAACGAACGTCGCATGGACGCCTGCGGAGAAGTTGCTCAGCCACTTGGTGAGCACGGCTGCGGTGTCATGCTTGACGTCCGTGGTCACGAAGACGACGTCCACCTTCTCCTGCAATGTGACCGGGAGTTTCTGTAGCGCCAACTGGATATCTGCCATCGTCGTCGGGCAGACGTCCGGGCAGTTCGTGTAGCCGAAGTAAAGCAGTGTCGGGCGCCCGGCAGTCCGGCTCCCGAACGCGAACGACTTGCCCGCGGTGTCGGTGAGGGTGAACGAGGGCCGCGGTTGCGCTGGGTCCAACCCGGTGCCCTGGTACGGACCGGATCCGGTGTTGTCGGACAGACCCGACGGCTGCCCGCTGGCGCCTGATCCCACCACCACTGGCGGATTGGCCGCCGTAGTCGTGGCTGACGTGCAGCCGGCCAGCATTGTCGCCAGCGCGAGCAGGGACGCGGCGAATAACGGTCGGGCCCGACGGATCACTTGGTCACTCCTGACGATGGCGTTGATGTCGACGGTACGGCCGAACCCGCGGCCGAACCCGTCGGTGCCGGCGCTCCCACAGCGACGACCGGCGCGACCACGTCGATCGGACCGGCGTTGGCGAACATCAGTTCCATGTTGACGCTCTGCCCCGCTGCCAGGTGTCCGATCAATTTCTCGATCATCACGTGGCCGCCGCCGCTGACGAGCACCAGCCTGCTGTGCGCCGGAATGACCACGCCGTTGGCGGTGGCGACCATCGCACCGTTCACCACCGTATGCAACACGGCAACCTGGCCAGCGCCGGTAACGACCGACAACAGGGTGTCATCCGTACCGGTGGTGTTGAAGACGGTGAAGTACGCGGCGGCGGCATCGGTCGGCGGGACGGGCGCCCGTACGTAGGCGCCGCTGACCACGATCGGAGCGGAGGTCGACGGCGCTGGCCCACTCACCGTCTGGGGTACCGCCGCCCGCACCAGGCCGGCGCCTCCCAGCACGATTACGGCGACGCCCGCGAGCACCGCACCGGTAGGAGTTCTCATCAGGGGCGCGCGCTCCGCGCCCGCGACAGCACGCCGAATCCCAGCGCCGCAGCGGCTACCACGAGCGCGATGATCGACAGCACGATGGCGCCGGTGTCGCTGCCCTTCGCGGAGGGGGCGGAGGGGGCGGAGGAGGCGGAGGACGCAACCGGAGTGGCAGTCACGCTCACCCCTGCCTTGGCGAGCGACAGCGACGGCTTCGGGTGACCGGGCGCGACGGTACTGCCCGGTGCCGGGACCTCGTTCCACTTGACCACGCTGTTGTCGCTGTAGGTCTGGATCGCGCTGAACTGCAGCACGCTGACGTTCGGCAGCGGCCCGGCACTGACCAGGAACTGGTCGAACTCACCGGGCTTGATTGCGTCGGCCGCACTGTCCGCCGTCCAATCGATCTCGCTGACCGCCTCGGTGATGGAATCGCCGTCGTCTGTCGTGATCGGGGTGGCAAGCTTGGAGGTGATGGTCTTGAAACTCCAGCCCGGGTGCGGTTGGACGAGGACCGACGAAATCGGCGCCTCGGTGGGGAACTGCACCTGAAGCTTGGTCGTGCTGGCCGTCGCGCTCTCGGTCGGCACCCGGAAGGTGAGTACGGCGTACCCGCCCTGCGTGGCGCCGGGGCTGTTGACGGTCACGTGTGCCGAGGCCGGGCCGGCGAACCCGACCAATGCAGCTCCCAGGACGATCGTCCCGATCGCGAGTGTGCGCATCCGAATCATGTAATGACAGCCTTTCGTTCGGTGATCAATTGAGGTGGACCGCGACGTCCGTGGTGACGGCGTCGAAGCTGGAAATCGTGACGACGAGGGTGAATACCCAGGTACCGGATACCGGCAGGTCCAGACCGCTCGCCGCGAATAGGTTCGTGCCGTTGGCGGCGAGCGAGAGCGGAATCGGGCCGATCTGTTTGGCGGTCTGCGTCGCCGTGGCGGTGAGTTGCTGCGGTTCGGGGCCTGGGCTGAG
>JBDTDN010000132.1:0-9497 GCA_039923055.1 Jatrophihabitantaceae bacterium | reverse complement strand
CACTGCTTGCCTTCGGCGTCATGGAACGACTCATGGCTCGAATCGGCACACGCTTGACCCTTAAGGATTCAGCAGTCGATCCGATGGCCGTCGGCGCCCAAGTGCTCAATGTGCTGGACGGCGGTCGACCGGCTATGTGGATTGTCGATGACGTTCAGTGGGCTGACGATGAGTCCCTACGCACCCTCATGTTCGTCATCCGACGTTTAGTGGCCGAGCGACTGCTGTTGGTGTTGGTGCATCGAGACGAGTCCGGGTCTCAGTTGCCTCGAAGCGTACGGCGCGGTTTGGCAGACCCCGAAGTCGCCGAAATCTCGCTCACCGGGCTGAGCCATACAGACGTACTCGCACTCGCGGCGGTCAGCGGCCGAAGCGGTCTCACCGTCGCTGGCGCCAGAACGTTGTGCGCGCACACCAGTGGCAATCCCCTATACACGCTGGCGATGCTCTCCGAGCTGTCACCTGAGGAGTTGACAGGCGAATCCGCTAGCCTGCTGCCAGCACCTCGTACCTACACAGCAACCGTGCTCGCCCGACTCAGACGCTGTAGCGCAAATTCGATCCAACTCATCCAGTCCGTGGCCGTCCTGGGGCCGCGCTGCACGGTGCAGGCTGCCATCGCGCTCAGCGGCGTGTCCGATGCTGCACAATCACTTGACGAGCTCCACGACGCCGGCTTGATCGACGCGGTTACCGTTGCCGGCCAGATCCGATTTACGCACCCGCTGGTGCGTTCGACGGTGTATCACGATCTGTCAGCCGAACACCGCTCGGAATTGCACCGCGCCGCTGCAGCGATGGCCGACTCCGAGGCGCAGGCGATGCATCACGCCGTGGCGTCAACCTTCGGCTACAACGCGGCGCTGTCCAGAGCTCTGCTCGCGTTTGGCGGCCGCGAGGTTGGCCTGGCGCACTGGGCCTCTGCCGCCCACGCATTTCTGTCTGCCGCCCAACTGAGTAACGTGCCGGCCGAATCGGACCAGATGATGATGCAGGGCGCAGAATGTCTGATGCTGGCAGGGGAATCGTCGGCTGCGCTGGCGCTGCTACCGCGGGTCAGCGCGGCAGCGCAGTCACCTCGGCGCGACCAGCTGCTTGGCTTCGCCGCACTGATTAGCGGCGAGCGTGCCCAGGCACACGCACTTCTAGCGCAGGCCTGGCAAGCAAGTGGCGACCCGACAGATCATCCAGTCGCAGCCAAAGCCGCCTGGCAGCTGTCGATGCTGGCCCTGACCCAGGGCGAGGCTCAGGATTCGATCTCGTGGGCCCACCGGTCGCTCGAGCTGGAGCGGTCTCTGACAAGTCGCGGAATGACCTGGGCGACGCTGGCGACCGCGCATGGCGAACTAGGCCAGTTGGATGCTGGCATAGCGCAGCTTCCTTCGCTGCCTAAGGACGCCGGCGCCTACGACCCCGAGACGCTTGGCGCGCTGCTCGGACGAGGCGTCCTGCACCTGTACACCGGCAACCCCGAGGCCAGCGCCGCGGACCTGACCCTGGCCGACGAAATCGCCCGTACCGGCCTGGGGCCGTTCTCCCACCGTGTCAACACACTGCTGCATCTGGCTGACGCCGAGTACCGACTCGGCCGCTGGGACCGCGCCACCACCCACGCCGAACTCGCAAGCTCGCTGGCCGATGCGAGCGGTGAGGTTTGGGCCGCCGGACTTGCGCATGCGATTGCCGCGTTCCCCGCCTCCGGCCGCGGTGAGTGGGCTGCCGCGCAGGCACACATCGCTGCCGCCGACCGGCAGGCCAGCAGACACCAGGATCCGGCCACCCGCTTCTATGTGAGCGTCGCGCGAGCTCGCCTGGAAATGGCGCGGGAGAACTATCCCGAAGTGCTCCGCGCCGTCGCCACGATCGAAGCGATGAACCGTACCGACGGCGTGGACGAACCCGGACTACAGCCGTGGAAGGGCCTACATGCCGAAGCACTGGTCAAGTTGGAGCGCCCCGTCGAGGCCGAAGCCGTGCTCGGTGACCTCATCCAGACAGCGACGGTGCGCGGCAACCGGCGAGCTCTCATGCGCGCACACCGGATTCGCGCGCTAGCGCGCCTTTGCCGCGGCGATTTCGACGGCGCCAATCACGCCTTCGAGCAGGCTATCGGGAACGCTGAGCCGACCGATCGCTCGCTCGAGCACGCCAAACTCCTGCTCGACTACGGCCAGATGCTTAAAGCGGCCCACGGGATGGAGGATGCGCTCACGTACCTTCACCGCGCGCGCGACGCGCTGCGATTTCTCGGAGCCGAGCCTTACCTGCTCCGCTGCCAGGCTGTGCTGACACAGGTCGGCGAGGTGCCCGCGAAAGGTATTCACGACCCACGTACCCAGCTCACCAAGCAGGAGCTCGCCGTCGCGATGCTCGTTACTGCCGGATTGACCAATCGGCAGGCAGCGGACGAACTCGTGGTTAGCCCCAAGACAATCGAATATCACCTCAGCAACATCTACCGCAAGCTCCAAGTGAGCTCTCGGACCATGCTTGCCGCCCGCCTTGCCGAGCCGGCCATCTCGTAACGACATATTCCCGCCGCAGACCGCACTCGGTACGCTGCATAGCGATGTCACTCTCCGGTGGGCTATATGCGGCATACGGCTCGAACATGGACCCCGAGCAGATGCTTGAGCGCTGCCCGCACTCGCCGGCTGCCGGCACAGGTTGGCTGAACGGCTGGCGGCTCACCTTCGGCGGCGAGGACCTTGGCTGGGACGGGGCCTTGGCCATGGTCGTCCCCGCCCCGGACAGCCAAGTGTTCGTCGCGCTGTACGACCTGTCCCCGGCCGACCTGTCCGTCCTGGACTACTGGGAGGGCGCGGACACCGGCCTGTATACCAAGATCAAATTGCGCGTCTCCACCTTGGATGGGGATGTCCTGGCGTTGATCTACGTGCTGGACGGGTACGAGGGTGGGCTGCCGTCGGCTCGCTATCTGGGCCTGATCGCCGAGGCGGCGCAGGCAGCAGGTGCGCCCGACGATTACGTCAGCGAAGTGCGCTCCCGAACTTGTCGATCCCTCGGCGAGTGAGCCGCGGTCAACACGCCGAGGCCCCGGCGACCGTTTGGCGTAGCCAAGGCGACGTCAGGCGCGTAGGTTGCAGCAAATCGCCAGGGAGGGCCGACCATGGGCTATCACGCGGCCCACGCCGCACCGACCTCATCGCACGTCGGTCGCCGGAGCTTTCTCGGGTTGTTGACGTTGGGCGCGGCGGTCGCGATCGCGGGCTACGTCGAGTTGGCGCCGTCCGGTGCCGGTAGTGCCGCGCCGGCCGGAGCGGCAGACCTGACCGATCACCCCTCGAAGGCACCCGTGCGTCAGGGGGCGACGACGACGCCGCGACCCCGGAGTTCGGTGACGAGCACCGTGAGCGGCATCAAGCGAGTGGTCCCGGACGCGGTGATCTCCGGTCTGCCCATCGGCCACCGTCGCGTCGCGTGGACGGTCGATGACGGCACGGACAGCGCAGTCGTAGGTGCGTACGCCGAGTTCTTGGCCGCTACCGGCATCCGGCTGACGTTCTTCCCCAACGGCACCAACCCGTCCTGGACCGAGCACGCTGCCACCCTCCGTCCGATGATCGAGAGCGGTCAGGTGCAGGTCGGCAACCACACCTGGGATCACCCCGACCTGACGACCCTGAGCGACAGTGAGGTTGCCGACGAGATCACCCGCAACGACACGTTCCTACGCAATACCTTCGGCGTTTCGGGCCGTCCGTTCCTGCGCCCGCCGTACGGATTCCACAACGACCGCACCGACCACATCGCGGCCGACCTCGGCTACACGGCGATCACCATGTGGTACGGCTCGCTGGGCGATTCCAGCGTTCTTACCAGCGCTCAGGTCCTGGCGAACGCGCAGCAGTGGATGACCGCGAACCGCATCGTCATCGGGCACTCCAACCACCCGGGTGTCGTTTCGGTGCTGGGCCAGATCAAGGACCTGCTCGTGGAGCGCAAGCTGCAGACCGTCACCTTGAACGACGTGTTCGTGGCCGTCTGACGGTTCTGTTTCGCCTGCAACTCACCGCGCGCTGGTGTCGCTCGTTCGGAAACTTTGATCAACTGAGGGTTCCGGTCGCGAGATGACCACAACCCTCAGCTGATCAAGCACAGCGGTGCGCTATCGCGGGGGCAGCACGCAGAACTCGTTGCCATCCGGATCGGCCATCCCCACCCGGCTGGCCTCGTCCGGACCGATGTCGATGCCGCTGGCACCGAGCGACACGAGCCGGTCGACCTCAGCTTGCTGGTCGCCGTCGGCCGGCGGGGCGATGTCGAAGTGCAGCCGGTTCCTACCGGTCTTCGGCATCAGCGGCGGACCGCCCCACGTGATCTTCGGACCTCCGTGCGGCGACCGGATCGCCGTCTCCTGGTCCTGGTCCCAGACCAACGGCCAGCCCAGCGCTCGGCTCCAGAAGTATCCGACGTCCTGCGAACCGTCGCAGGAAAGTGCTCCGATGAATCCGCAGTCCGCGAGGAACCTGTTGCCCGGTTCGATGACACAGAACTCGTTGCCTTCAGGGTCGGCGAGCACCACATGGGGCTCCTCGGGGCGGTGCCCGACATCGATGTGCCGGGCGCCGAGTTCGATCGACCTGGCGACCGTTTGCTGCTGATCCTCAAGCGACGTGCTCGTCAGGTCCAAGTGCATACGGTTCTGGCCGAACTTCGGTTCCTGACTCGGAAGGAATCGGACCCGGGGTCCGCCCGCATCGTTCGGCAACAGTGCGATGCCACTGTGGGAGTCGTGGGATTCGTCGGCGATCTCCCAGCTCAGGATGCCGGCCCAGAAGCGGGCCAGCCGCAACGGGTCGTTGGCAGCGAAGCAGAGCGCGAACAAGTCAGAAGTCATGTCCAGCCTCACTGATGACCCGGTGGTCTCGCTCGTTCGGAAACTTTGATCAACTGAGGGTTCCGGTCGCGAGGTGACCACAACTCTCAGTTGATCAAGGGCAGTTCGGACCTATCGCGCGCGCAACTCCGAGGTCGTCCACAGCACACAGCCCAGCAGCAGCACCGTACAGATGTGGACGGCGGTGCACCACAGGCAGATTGCATCGACGCGGAACAGTTCGATCCACAGCAGGTACAGCGCGCTGAGGACCCCGACCACCGCGCCGGCTACCCGGAGCAGGTCAAGCGCGCGCACCCGCCACAGCCCCGGCCAACACAGCACCGTCATCGCTACGAAGAACACCAGGCCGAGGACCGCAACCGGGATCCCCGCGACGTGTGACCATTGGCTCGTCGTCACCTTCGCGCAGTTGATCGTCGCCGACTCCGGGCAGGCGAATGTCGTCGAGGAGGTGAAGTGCTCATAGGTCAGATAACCCGAGGCGGCGAGCCCGACGAGCGAGACGACGAAGCCGGCAATCACCGTCCGCGGCTGCGAATCCGCTGCGTCGGCCATCAGGGCAGGTTCTTCGCGGCCGCGACGACCCCGGCCGCGGAACACACCTTCGCCGGCTGATTCCCGTTCACCGCGCAGATCGCCGCAGTGATCACATTCGCAGCGCCGTCGATGGATTTGGCCACGGGCGAGGATGCGCTGTGTAGATCGGCCGCGATCTGCTTCTGAGTCATCCCGGAGAGTAGGCCCGGGTTGTACTGGGCACCGTTGATCAGGTACTTGCCGCCGATGTCCAGGAACGGAAAGCCACCCTGCCCGACCGACTGGAACAGGGCACTGTCGGCAGCATCGAGCTTGTCGAGCGGTTGCCTGGCACCGTCCTGAACCTCGATTCCGGAGAACGAGATGACCGAACTGACGAACGTCGCGCCGTGGAAGGTGAGCGTCGGGGTACTCGGGTCGGTGTCGTTAGGTGAAGACGCCGTCTGCCCCAGGCCGGTCAGCGTTCCGAAGCGCGACAGCGCCACGGCCAACGGCCAGCGTTCAGCCGCGCAGTACGGGCACCACTCGGCGCCGACGTACAGCACACGCGGCAACCCACCGGCACTGAGGGCTGCACCGGTCAGAGCGGTGGGTGGCGCGCTGCTAGAGCCTGCCCCGATCGAATCCAGCACGCTCGCCGGCACGCTGGTGACGTCCGACGCCACATTGCCGGTAGCCGTGGTCGCGACGTTGGGGGCCTTGTCAGCGGTGTTGACCTTGACTACCACCAGCACAATGGCGACCAGGACCACCACGGCAATCGGCGACAAGATCGCGTACAACCGCTTGCGTCGTGCCGCTGCCGCACCATTCGCCAGCGCCATCGCGCGTTGCGCGGCCAGTCGCTTCTGTGCGGCGGTCTGGACGGAGGATTTCGCCGCACCGGTCTTGGCTCCCCGTGGGGGCTGCTTGGATTTCGTCACATCTGTCCTAGTCCCCGTCCGGGCCGCCGAAGTTCCTGGGTGTGGGCCAGGTCTCCCAACGCCATCGCAACGTCATCGCGAACCGGCCACTCCGTCAAATCTTATGTCCGATCAGCCAGGCAAGAACTGTGAGTGCTTGCGGAATCGTCCATGCGGTCGAGGCCGGGGCGCTCACGTTCTGATGTCCGCTGGCATCCATGAACGCGTATAGCTTGGCCGGCACCGCCGAACTGCTGTTGATGTGTGGTGGCCCCTCGAGTACGAACCGGCTATGGGACGTGGCGTCCACGAAGAACAACTCATCGGAATGGTCGATGTCGTACGTCAAGGGCTTACCGGTCCGCCAGTTGTCCGTGGCCGGGCTGCCCTCGGCCACCTTCTCGCGATACACCCCCAGCGAGTCCCATAAGGCGCCGATGTCCGCGGCCGATCCGGTGAGCGTCAGCCAGTTGACCGGGTCGGGCGCGAACAATTTGCGATAGGCGGCCAGTTGAACGGGCGTGTCGCGTGTCGGGTCGACACTGATACTCAAAAATTCGACCTCGTTCGTCAGACCGGCCGCATCCACAGCGCGTGCGGTCTCAAGCAGCGCGGCGGTGTCCACCGGACAGGTCTCCTGGCACAACGTCATCGTGTCAGAGATGACCAGGACCTTCTGCCCAAAATCAGACAGCTTGTGGACGTTGCCCGTTGCATCGATCAGAGGGACGGTGAGCGCCGCGGCCGGAAGCATGCTGTCGGTCTGGGTTCCGATATCGGCCGATGGCGGCCCGGGCCTGTCAGTGCTCGCGCCCGCGCTACCGCAGGCGGCGAGTACGCCCACTGCCAGCACCATTGTTGCGGCTGATGCTGCACGGACGAACCAGCGGTCTCTCACGATCTCTCACCTCTCACCCACGTGCGATTGTCAGCCCTCGACGCTGGCCATTGCTACCGTCGCTCATTAATAGCACTATGCAACAGTTGCACTATGCTTGCATGATATGAATAACGCAGGAAGCAACCACAACAGCAGCACCGACGCTGCGGCCGTCCTCGCTGGCCAGGCTGAGATCGTCGATGCCGTCCTCGGCGGTCAAGCTGAGATCGTCGATGCCGTGCTCGCCGCGAGCCGTGTCTTTGTCGCTGTCGCCTCGAATGCGCTCGTTGGCACCCGACCCGAGGTGACGCTGCCGCAGTTCCGCGCGCTCGTACTGCTGGACCAGCACGGGTCGATGAGTCTGGCGCACCTTGCTTCAGCATTGGGAGTGGTGCCATCAACGGCCACCAGGATGTGCGATCGGTTGGTGGCCAAGAAGCTCGTCCAACGGGTGACCGACCGAACCAACCGCCGCCAGTTGAACATCACATTGCTCCCGACGGCCAAGACTCTGCTCGCCGAAAGCACTCGCCGACGCAAGAACGAGATTTCCCGATTACTGCGCAGCATCTCGCGAGCGGACCAGCATGCGCTGGCGGGCTCGCTCACGATGTTGGTGGACGCGGCGAGCGCGCGCGAACGCGCGGCCGCCGCCAAGCAGGCGCGTTCATGATCGCCTTGCAGCATCGCCTGCGGGGTTTCGGAGCCGCGGCCGGTGGCTGGGTGCGACGCGCCAGCTATTTACAGAAGTGGGTGGTTCTCGGCACGGCCATCGGGGTGATCGCCGGCCTTGGCGCCGTCGCCTTCTACCTCGCGCTGCGAGAGGCCACGCGGTTGTTCCTGGGGATCCTTTCTGGATACACCGTGCCTGGCCCCGCCGGCGAAGGCGGCGCGCTGGGCACCGGACATTTCCCGCACTGGTGGCTGATCCCACTTGTCGTCGCCGGCGGCGGGCTGCTCTCCGGCGCGCTCGTCTTCCGCTTCGCTCCGGAGGCGGAGGGCCACGGCACAAACGCGGCCATCGATGCCGTGCACACCAATCCGCGCATGATCCGCACCCGCGCGGTGCTCGTGAAAATGATCTCGTCGGCTATCACGATCGGCTCGGGCGGCTCGGGCGGCCGGGAAGGTCCCACCGCACAAATCTCGGCCGGCTTCGGCTCACTTCTGGCCCGCACCCTTGACCTGTCCCCGGAGGACGGGCGCATCGCAGTATCGGTCGGTATCGGTTCGGGCATCGGTGCAATCTTCGGCGCGCCCCTCGGTGGGGCCGTACTGGCCGCGGACATCGTCTATCGGGACGACTTCGAGGTCGAGGCGCTGATTCCCGGGCTGATCACCTCGATCGTCGGTTACAGCGTGTTCGGATTCATCGAAGGTTTCACGCCGCTGTTCGGCTACGCCGCCCCGGGTTACCAGTTCCACCAACCGGTCCAGTTGGTCTGGTTCGCCCTCATCGGCATCCTCGCCGGCCTGGTCGGTCTGGTGTACAGCACCACCTTCTACCGGACGGTTGCGCTCAGCGAGCGATTGGCGATCCCCCGGATGCTCAAGCCGGCGGTCGGCGGCCTGCTCGTCGGGCTGCTGGCGCTGGCCATGCCACAAGTGCTCGGGACGGGATACGGCTGGGTACAGCACGGGCTGGACCGACCGACGTTGCTGGCCATCCCGCTGTGGATCGTGTTGCTGTTGCCATTGGGCAAGATCCTGGCGACATCGTTGTCGATCGGCACCGGCGGCTCCGGCGGCATCTTCGGACCCGGCATGGTGATCGGCGCCTTCGTCGGTGCCGCCGTCTGGCGAGCACTGGAGCCGTTCGCGCCCGGAATTCCGCACTCACCCGCCCCGTTCGTGATCGTCGGCATGATGGCCTGCTTCGGCAGCATCGCCCGGGCGCCACTTGCCATGATGTTGATGGTCGCCGAGATGACCGGGAGCCTGAGCATCCTCGCGCCGGCGATGGTGGCGGTCGGGCTGGCATATCTGATCGTGCGCCGTTCGGGTCAGACGATCTACCGCAGCCAGTTGCGCAACCGCGAAGAAGCGCAATCGGCGCGCTTGCGCCTCGGCCTGCCACTACTGGGACGACTACTCGTTCGCGACGCGATGTCCGCGCCTCGGCTCGTGTGTGTCGCATCATCGACATTGCGCGAAGCGGTGAGCGCACTGACGTCGGCCCGGGTGCCAGGTGCGCCCGTCGTCGATGACGCCGGTCGCTTCGTGGGCACCGTCGACCGGGACGCACTGACGCCGTCGGCGGCCGACCATCCCGACGGAATGCTGTCGCGGCAAGTAGA
The DNA here is from genome assembly GCA_039923055.1 of Jatrophihabitantaceae bacterium. Classification (GTDB taxonomy): domain Bacteria; phylum Actinomycetota; class Actinomycetes; order Mycobacteriales; family Jatrophihabitantaceae; genus DASXYU01. The sequence continues at coordinate 17 of JBDTDN010000132.1, read as the reverse complement.
CGCGGCCGCGCCATCGG
>JBDTDN010000131.1:0-5769 GCA_039923055.1 Jatrophihabitantaceae bacterium | reverse complement strand
CCCGCAGCACGTTGCCCATCGATACCCGCACCGAGCGGCGGTAGAGCGGGTCGGCGCACTGCGGATCGAGCATAACCGCATCGATCCCGAACGCGGCCGCGTTGCGGAACAGCGCGCCGAGGTTCTCGAAATCGTTCAGCGCCTCCAGGACGGCAACGCGGCGCGCGCCGGCGATCAGCGTGCCGACGTCGGGCACGGCCCAGCGGTCAGCCGAGGCGAGCACCCCACGGGTGACGCGGAAGCCGACCACGTCCGAGACGAACCACTTGTCCGCGACGTAGAGCGGGACATCCGCAGGAACGACATCCACCAATGCCTGGATCCGCGATGGCACTCCGAACACCGCGCGGATCGGGTACGGCGAATCAGCCAGCCGCACTACAACGTTCGCGCCCTCGGCGATCACGACGCCGCGACGGTCAACGCGCACGTCGGAGTCGGTCAGCGCACGGAAATCGGCCAGCCGCGGATCGGCCGGATCGTCCACCTCGATGACGGGCATGTTGACAGTCTCGCGGGTCCAGGCTCAGGCGTGGGCGGCGGCAACCAAGCGGCCGGCGACATCGGCGGCTCGCATACCGCGGCGCTGGGCGAGCAACGCGGCGACGACCAGGGCGAACGCGACGCAAATGACGCCGCCACCGATCAATCCCCAGCGCGGACCGGCCACGCCGGCGAGCCAGCCCACGATCGGCGCCCCGAACGGTGTGCCGCCCATGAAGCAAACCAGGTACAGCGCCATCACCCGGCCGCGCATCGTCGGCTCGACGCCCAACTGCACCGAGGTGTTGGCCGCGGTGGTGAACGTCAGCATCAGCAGTCCGGTCGGCACCAGTAGCAATGCCGTCATGTTGAAGCCGGGCATCATGCCAGCGCCTATCTCCAGTACACCGAACCCGGTCGCTGTCAGTATCAGGAACAGCTGGGACGGGCGCTTGATCCGTCGCGTGGCGACCACTGCTCCCGCACACGCGCCGATCGCGAGCGCCGTCGACAAGAACCCGTATCCGCTGGCGCCGCGATGGAAGACCTGCTTGGCCATCAGCGCCGTAGTGATCTGGAAGTTCAGGCCGAACGTGCCAACGACGAACACCAGTGCCATCGTCAGCACCAGGTCCGAGCGGCCACGGACGTAGCGGATGCCTTCCTGCAACTGGCCCTTGGCCCGACGGACCTGCGGGGCCGGATGCAACTCGGCGGTGCGCATCATCCATAGCCCGGCCAGTACCGCGATGCTCGATGCCGCGTTCGCGACGAACGCCCAACCAGTGCCCGTGGCAGTGATCAGAATGCCTGCCAGCGCCGGGCCGAGGATGCGGCCGGCGTTGAAGATCGTGGAGTTGATGCCGACGGCGTTGGTGAGATCGTCCTTGCCGACCATCTCGACGACGAACGACTGCCGCACCGGAGTGTCGAGCGCGGAGATCACCCCCAGCAGCAGCGCGAGTAGCAGCACCTGCCAGAACCGCACGATTCCGGCAAGATCCAGCAGCCCGAGCACCAACGCCACCAGGGCCAGCGCGGTCTGCGTGCCGAGCAGGATCTTGCGCTTGTCCCCGCGGTCGGCGATCACCCCACCCCACAGACCGAGCACCAGCGATGGGCCGAACTGCAGGGCCGTGACCAGGCCGAGTGCCGTACCGGAGTTGGTCAACTCCAGCACCAGCCAGTCCTGCGCGACCCGCTGCATCCAGGTACCGGTCAGGGACACCAACTGGCCGGATGCATAGAGCCGGAAGTTGCGCACCCGCAGCGAGCGGAACATCCCACGGGACGGGGCCGGCGGCGCAAGCGTTGCTTTCGCCGTCTTCGGTGATTTCGGGGTGACGGTTGCCGTCACTGCTCGGCCAGCTTGGCAAGTACCGGGACGGCACTACGCAGCATGACGCGCTCGTCCGAACTCAGTTCGGCCAACCGCTTGGACAGCCAGGCATCGCGCGAGCGGCGCTCGGAGTCCAGCAGGGCCAGGCCGGCGTCGGTGATGGCGATGATCGCCTGGCGCCGATCAGTGGGATGCACCGCGCGGCGAACCAGCCCACGCTCGTCGAGGTTGGCAAGCACCTTCGTCATCGACGGCGGCTGGACACGTTCACACGCCGCGAGTTCGCCGGCGCTCATCGGGCCGTGCTTGCTCAACGTGCCCATCGCCGACAACTGGGTGAGCGTGACGGACATGTCCACACGCTGGTTGCGGACGATCCGCGTCAGCCGCAGCAGCGCCGGACGCAGCATCGAGGCAAGTTCCGCGCTCGCTACCGTCGTCGTCATAATCGTTAGCCTACCTAACGAAGCGTCAGATCACCAACCGAACAAGCGCTTCGGTGAACTCTGTGACCCGCTGGGCTGCTCGCGGGTAGAACCCACCCCGGTGAGCTCAGTGGATGTGGAACAGGGTCTTGAGCGGATCGATCGCGAAGTACACCGCGAACAGGATCGAGACCGCCCACAGCAGCAGGTGGACCGAGCGGGCCTTGCCGACGGCTACCTGCAGCACGACGTAGCTGATGAAGCCGGCACCGATGCCGTTGGTGATCGAGTAGGTGAACGGCATCAACACGATCGTCAGGAACGCCGGCAGCGCGATCTCGAAGTCACTGAAATCGATGTTCTTGATCTGCCCCATCATCAGCACCCCGACGACGACCAGCGCGGGCGCCGCCGCCTCGGACGGCACGAACTGCGCCAGCGGGGACAGGAAGATCGTCACCACGAACAGCAGCGCCGTGACGACGCTGGCCAGTCCGGTACGCGCGCCGTCACCGATGCCGGACGCCGACTCGACGTAGGTGGTGGCCGAGGATGCACCGGCCGCACCGCCGGCAACCGCGGCCAGACCGTCGATCAGCAGCACAGGGCCGATCCCGGGGACGTTTCCGTCCTCGTCGAGTAGTTTCGCCTCTCCCGCCAGTCCGATCGTCGTGCCCATCACGTCGAAGAAGTCCGACAGCACAAGGGAGAAGACGATCACGATGCCGGAGACGATGCCGATCGCGCTGAAGCCGCCACCGAGGGAGAAGTGGCCGACCAGCCCGAGATCGGGCGCACCGAAGTGCTTGCCCTTGAACGAGGGGACATTCAGCGCCCAGCCCGCGGGGTTGACGAGCTTGCCGGTGGCATCGGTCTGCGGCCCGATCTTGGCGACGGCTTCGATGATCGCGGCCAGCACGGTCGAGAACAGGATGCCGATCAGGATCGCGCCCTTGACCTTGCGCACCATCAGGATCGCGATGAGCAGGACGCCGAGGACGAACACCAGCGTCGGCCAGCCGCCGAGATGGCCACCGACACCGATGTTGACGGGTGTGCCGGCCCCGGGACGTACGAAGCCGGCGTCGACGAACCCGATCAGCGCGATGAACAGACCGATACCGACGGCGATCGCGCTCTTGAGTTGCATCGGGATGGCGTAGAACACCGCGGTCCGGAATCCGGTCAGCACCAGCACGGTGATCAGCAGGCCCTCGATGACGACCATGCCCATCGCGGCCGGCCAACTCATCACGTCCGCGACCTGGAATGCGACGAACGCGTTCAGGCCCAGACCGGTGGCGATCGCGAACGGGTACCGGCCGACGAAAGCCATCAGCAACGTCATGACGGCAGCGACGAGCGCAGTGACCGCAGCGACAGCCGCGATGTTAGGGGCGCCGCCTCCGCCGAGGAAGTTGCCGTCCGCGTCCTTGACCGTGCCGATGATCAGCGGGTTCAGCACCACGATGTAGACCATCGTCACGAACGTGACCAGGCCGCCGCGAACCTCGCGGGTGAAACTCGAGCCACGCGCGGTGACCGAGAAGAACTGGTCGATCGGGTTCTGCACGGTGGTGGGCTGCTTGCGCGTGGAGTTGGGCACGACGGGTAGCCTGCCCGATCATGGCCGAGTCTTCAACGCCGCCCCCGCCCGAGGCAGTCGGCGAGCACCGCCTGGCCCGTCCGCCAGCGGTTCAACTGGACGCGCGCCGGGTCGTGTTGGTCGGCACGATCCTGTGGTTCGTGGCAGCGCTGGCTCTGCTCCCGTTCTGGGGTTGGCTCGGCCGACACGACCACCACCTGTGGCTGTGGACCTGCCTTGCCGGCGGTGTCCTCGGCCTGCTCGGCTACGTCCTACTGAGCAAGCACCGCCGCGAGGGCCGCACCCTCTGACCGGCCGCTACACCGGCTCGACGGGCAGATCGGTGCGGGGTGGGGCGAACAGATCGATGTTCACGCAGGGCGCCTCGGTCGGCTCGACGTAGTGCTCAGCGCCACGCGGCACCAGCAGGAACGAGCCGGCCACCATGTCGTGCGCGGTGCCGTCGAGGTAGTAGTTGCACCGACCGGAGGCGATGTAGACGAGCTGGTCGAAGTCCTGGTGCGTATGGGGATTCAGATCCATGCCCAGGTCGAGTTCGTGGTGGGCGATCATAACTTCGTCGGTGGCGTAGATGCGTCGACGCACCCCGGCGCGCACCGTGGTCTGCGGAAGGTCGTCCCAGTTGACGACCTTGCCGAACAGCGAGGGGTTACGCGGATTTGTCATACGGTGCTCTCCTGTTCACGGGCGGCCCGTAGGCCCGACGCCAGAATCTGCAGGTCCGAACCCACGATCAGATACGCGGCCTCACCCAGTCCCAGACCGATCGCGGCGCCGGCGGTCGACGCCCAGCCACCGAACGTGACGCAAGCCCGATCGGCTGCATCATGCACGGTCTGCACGGCGACGCTGATCCGCTCGTCACCGGCCGGGTAGCCCAGGCTCACCGCCAGGTCGGTGCTGCCGACGAAGCTCACGTCAAGACCGTCCAGGACGGCTCCCCACGGCTCGCTGACGGCCGTCTCGATCTGGCCGACCAGGATCGGGGGGGCGTCGGCTTCGGCCTGCAAGAAGCCCCCCAGCGGGAGTGCGCCGAAGCCGGCGACCCGATTCGCCAGGCTCACCGACCGTTGACCCTCGGGCGCGAAGCAGGCTGCCGCGAGCAGTGCCCGTGACTGCGTTGCGGTACGCAGCATCGAGAGTTGGATGCCAACGGCGCCATTCTCCAGCAGCCGGGCGATCAGGGGTGCGTCCACCGACGGCACGCGGACGAGCGCCGCGAGGTTGACCGCATCGGCGTGACGAACCAGTGCGATCGCGTCGGACTCGCTGAGCGTCGAGTGCTCCAGGTCCACGACGACGAAGTCGAAACCGGCGGCCACCGCAAGTTCGATGACATCCGGCGTCGCGAGCTTGATGAACGTGCCCACCCGGCGGCGGCCTGCGACCAGTTCGGCCCGCAGGGTTCGCCGCAACGCGTGGACGTTGCTCGTCGTCATCAGGCAGCGTCGCCGCGCCATGGAACGGTCTGGATCACGGCACCATTGTGGAGTACGAACGACGGCTCCAGGCGCGGTGCGAGGATCGAGTTGCCGGATGCGTCCGGCAGCGTGACCTCGTCGGTCCAATTCACCACGGTGACATCGGCGCGACCGCCCACCACGAGCCGGCCGTAACCCTCGTCGGCCAGCCCCAACAACTCGGCCGGCGCGACCGTGGCGCGACGGATGCACTCCTGCAGATCGGCGCCGAGAGCTACCAGCTTGGAGATGCTGGTGAGCAGGTCGAAGACGGGCCCGCGCCAGTTGCGTGCGCTGGTGTCCGAGCTGAGGATGTCCGGCAGGAAGCCGTCGGCGATTGCGCGCCGTGCGACCTCGAAGCTGAGGTTGCTCCTGCCGTGTGCCGAGTCGAACAGCACGCCGCGCTCACGGGCCGCGATGACCGCTGGCTGCACTGTCTCGCCGTTCAGGATGCCG
>JBDTDN010000130.1:0-2748 GCA_039923055.1 Jatrophihabitantaceae bacterium | reverse complement strand
ACGATCCTGATCGGCATTACCTCGACGGCGACCGTCACCGTCCACTGATCAACGCTGCAGGCGCGCAGCGGACGAGTTCGACGAGCGGGGCTCTCAACGCCCGCAGGGCAGCGACGTCGCCGGCGGCGATATGGGTGGTGACCATCGAGATGATCGCCGCCATCAGGGCCTGACAGGCGAATCGGCCTTGTTCGGTGTGGGCGTGGAAGATCTCGACCAATCCGTCGACGAATTGCAACTGCAGTTCCGAACGACGCTTCATGACGTCGGGTCCGGCAGCGTAGATCTCGATCAGGAACAAACGCGCCGTGGCCGGCTCGGCGGCGAGCGCCTCCAGGTAGATGCCGATGAGTCGGTCGAAGCGTTCCAGCGCGCTGCCCTGCGTCAGGGCAGTGTGTTCCATGGCAGCCGATAGCCGACCGAGCGCCGTCTCCAGCGCCGCGACGAAGCAGTCCTGCTTGGAGCCGAACTGCTGGTAGAACGTTTCGCGGGAGACTCCGGCCCGCCGGATGATCTCTGCAACCGGCGTCCCGACGTAGCCGCGTTCTGCCATCGCCTCAGCCATGGCCCGCAGCATTCGGTCGCGTTGGAAGCCGGTGATCTGTTCGCGGCTGAGCTGATGCCGGCCGCGGGGCAGTTGCTGTGCTGTGGTCATCGGTGCCGGTCGGTCTGGATGCGCAGGGTGTTGATGAACGTCGCCAGCATCTCGTAATGGCCGACCAGCAGAAGGAACTCGATGGCCTTCGCCTCGTCGAGTTCGGTGCGCAGTGCCGTCCAGGTCGTATCGTCCAGGTCCTGCTTCTCATGCAACATGTCGATCGCCTGGAGAAGGACACGCTCACGGTTCGACCAGCCGTCCGCGCTTGGTCCGGCCTTGATGCGCTCTACGTCCGCAGCCATGATGCCGGCGCGCTTGCCGAGTGTGACGTGGTGGGTGAACTCGTAGTCACACCGGCGCAGGTGGGCGACCCGCAGGATCGTCAATTCGGTCTCGCGGCGGGGCAGGGTACCGCCGGGCATCATGCGTCCGGCGAAGCGCAGCCAACCACGGAACAGCTTGTGCTGACGTCCCATCGTCAGGAAGAGATTGGGCGGGTTCGTATGGGTGACGTGTCCGGCGATCTGTGCGAAGCCCCAGGCGAAGACGCCCGCTTGCTTGAGGTTGCCAGGCGTGATCCGCGTGGTCATCGGTTGGCTGCGTTCGACTTGGCTGCCGATGGAGCGTTCGGCGCCTTCGACGGCATGGGCAATGCCCGGTTCGCGGCGTGGTTCATTGCCCGCATCGCCATGACGTAGAGCGGTTCGCATTTTTTCTGGAGCTGGTGGATCAACCGGATGTCGTTGGAGGTGTAGACGAGGTAGGTGTCCCTACTGACGCCCCGCAGGATCGAGGCAGCCGCCTGCTCCGGGGTCACTGCTCGCTTGCGGAAGTTCGCCTGGAGCTTCTGGAACTGCGGCGTCTGTTTGTCCAGACCGGCGATCTGGATGGTCTCGGTGAGCGGGGTGGCGACGCCTCCGGGGCAGACCAGGCTGACGCCGATGCCGTGCCGGCGAAGGTCGAAACGCAGCACCTCGCTGACGCCACGCAGACCGAACTTGCTGGCGCTGTAGGCCGCGTGCCAGGGCATCCCGATCAGCCCGGCGGCAGAGGACACGTTCACGATGTGCCCGCCACGACCGGCCGCAACCATCGGCGGGACGAATGTCTCGATGATGTGGATGGGGCCCATCAAGTTGATGTCGACCATCGATTTCCAGTGCTTGTGCTCAAGGTTCTCCACGGTGCCCCAGGCCGAGACGCCGGCGATGTTCATGACCACGTCCATGCTCCCGCCGGCGGCGTCGACCTCGATGCCGAAGTCCTGTACCTGGTCGAAGTCGGCGATGTCCAGCGCCTTGAGGAAACCGACCGTGCCGCCGGCCGCGTTGATCTCGCCCGCGGTCTGGGCGAGCAGCGTCGCGTTGATGTCGGTCAGGTACAGCTCGGCACCCTTGGCGGCCGCAGCCAGCGCAGTGGCCCGCCCGATACCGCTGGCGGCACCAGTGATCAGGACACGGCGGCCGGCGAGGGAACTCAGATCGGGTCTACGCATAGGGTCAGTCTATTGACGAACATTCTTGTTCGTCAAACATGGAGGGCTGGTCAGTGAGTGGCGCCGGGGTTGTCGATCAACCGCTGCCGGGAGTTGGCGATCTCGGCCTCGGCCTCGACCCGGCCGACCCACGACGCGCCCTCCACGCTCTTGCCCGGCTCTAGGTCCTTGTAGACCTCGAAGAAGTGCTGTATTTCCAGCCGGTCGAACTCTGGTACGTGGTGGATGTCTCGCAGGTGCTCCAGCCGAGGATCGGTGCATGGGACAGCGAGCACCTTGTCGTCGCCGCCGGCCTCGTCGGTCATCCGGAACATCCCGATCGCCCGGCACATGACCAGCACGCCAGGAAACAGCGGATCGCCCTGCAGCAGCACGAGCGCGTCCAGCGGGTCGCCGTCCTCGCCGAGGGTGTTCTCGATGAAGCCGTAGTCGGCCGGGTACTGGGTGGACGTGAACAGCGTCCGGTCGAGGCGCATCCGGCCGGACTCGTGATCGACCTCGTACTTGTTGCGGCTGCCCCGCGGAATCTCGATCAGGACGTCGAACTCCACGTTGGTCAACTCCCTACTCGGTGCCGAGGACGCACTGCCCGCCGTGTCCGAGGTTAGTGTGGCCCATCGTGAGCCGTACGCGCACCGCACTGCTCGTGCTGGTG
>JBDTDN010000129.1:0-11292 GCA_039923055.1 Jatrophihabitantaceae bacterium | reverse complement strand
GCTCGGCCAGCGCGCCGTGACCGATCTCGCGTCGCTTGGGCGAGCCGACTCGGCCGGTCTCACCGGTCGAGTACGGCGGGAAGTTGTAGTTGTGCATGTATCGCTTGGTGCGCTGCGGGCTGAGGGTGTCGAGCTTCTGCTCCAGGCCCAGCATGTTCAGGGTCGTGACGCCCATGATCTGCGTCTCGCCACGCTGGAACAGCGCCGAGCCGTGGACGCGGGGAACGACCTCGACCTCGGCAGAGAGCGTACGGATGTCGGCTAGGCCTCGGCCGTCGATGCGCACCTTCTCCCGCAGGATCCGCTGGCGCACGAGCTTCTTGGTCAGCGCCTTGTACGCGCCACTGATCTCGTCCTCACGGCCTTGGAACTTCGGTCCGACGAGCTCTTTCGCGACGGCCTTGAGGCGGTCCAGTTCGGCCTCACGGTCCTGCTTGTCGGCGATGGTCAGTGCGGTGGCGAGCGGCTCAGCCACCTCGTCCGACACGGCGGCGAGCACGTCGTCCTGGTAGTCCAGGAACGTCGGGAAGCTCGCAGTGGGCTTTGCGGCGTTGCCGGCCAATTCGGCCTGCGCCCGACACAGTTCGGCGATGAACGGCTTGGCTGCTTCCAGGCCCTCAGCGACGATCTCCTCGGTGGGCTTGGTGGCGCCACCGGCCATCAGGGCGATGGAGTCCTCGGTGGCTTCGGCCTCGACCATCATGATCGCGACATCACCGGAGGGCAGCGCGCGACCGGCGACGACCATGTCGAAGGTGGCCCGCTCGATCTCACCCTGCGTCGGGAAGCCGACCCACTGCCCGTCGACCAGTGCGACGCGGGTAGCACCGACCGGGCCGTTGAACGGCAGGCCGGAGATCTGCGTGGACGCGGATGCGGCGTTGATGGCGATCACGTCGTACGCGTGATCGGGGTTCAGCGCCATCACTGTGATGACGACCTGGACCTCGTTACGCAGGCCCTTGATGAACGTCGGACGCAGCGGGCGGTCGATCAGGCGGCACGTGAGGATGGCGTCCTCGGACGGGCGACCCTCCCGGCGGAAGAACGAGCCGGGGATGCGGCCTGCCGCGTACATGCGCTCCTCGACGTCAACCGTGAGCGGGAAGAAGTCGAAGCCCTCGCGGGGCTTCTTGCCGGCCGTGGTGGCCGACAGGAGCATGGTGTCCTCGTCCAGGTAGGCGACGACCGCACCGGCGGCCTGCTTGGCCAGCCGGCCGGTCTCGAAGCGGATCGTGCGGGTGCCGAAGCTGCCGTTGTCGATGGTGGCTACGGATTCGTACACGCCGGTCTCGGCGTCTGTGTCGGTCCCTGTCATAGGGAACCCCTCTCGTACGTCAGCGCACGGCTGCTGCCGGTTGGCAACGCCGTCGCGCTGTTGCGGAGCCGGAGGCTGGCGCGGCGTACGGGCTGATCACCCACATGGGTGCCGGTCTTCGATCGAAGCGGGCGGATCTACCGTGTTGAACCAGAGTTGAACAACATCAGTGCTGAACCGACCGCCACTACCGAGGACCGGCGTCGCTGGAGTTCCAGCGGCCGCAGGGACGCGTCTGTGCGTCCGGCTTGATTATTCGGTTGTACGGCTAAGAACTGGGCGGCCGCTGGAAAAGCAGAAGGGGCCGCCCTGATGAGCTATCGGCGCAGGCCGAGGCGCTCGATGATCGACCGGTACCGGTTGATGTCGGTCTTGGCCAGGTAGTTCAGCAGCCGGCGGCGCTGGCCGACGAGCAGCAGCAGTCCGCGGCGGCTGTGGTGGTCGTGCTTGTGGAACTTCAGGTGCTCGGTCAGATCGCTGATGCGCTTGCTGAGCATCGCGACCTGGACCTCGGCGGAGCCGCTGTCAGCCTCGTTCGCACCGTATTCGGCGATGATCTGCTTCTTGACGTCGCTAGCCAGAGGCATGGACGACTCCTTCTGTGTCGTTGCAGGGCGTCCCGCCGGAATTCGTCACGGTGGAGGTGAAAACGCACGCTGCGCAGGCCCCGCTCACACGCAGACCCATATTGAGGCTACCAGCAGTTCGCCGACCGCTCGCCCACACCAGACCCACTCAGAACTTGGGCCGAACTTGAGCCAGAATCTCTCCGATCTGTACCACGTCGAGCGTCATCTGCGCGATCAGCGAATCCATGCCGTCGAACTTCACCTGCCCGCGGACCCGTTCGACGAACTCGACGCCGAGTGGATGACCGTAGAGGTCGCCGTCAAAGTCCAGGATGTGTGCCTCGACGCGCCGCTTGGTGACGTCGAAGGTGGGGTTGCTGCCGACCGAGATCGCCGATTCGCCCAGCGGGCCGTCACCGATCGTGCGTCCCTCGCCGTCCAGGCGCCACACCCGACCGGCATAGACACCGTCGGCGGGGATCGCGGTCCAGGCGGCGGTGCGCATGTTCGCCGTCGGGAAGCCGAGCAGTCGCCCGCGCTGGTCGCCGAGTTCGACCACTCCGTCGACGCGATGCGGGTGGCCCAGAGCGATGGCCGCACCGCTGACGTCGCCGGCGAGCACGCAGGTGCGCACGTAGGTTGCCGACAGCGTGATGTCGTTCTCGCGCAGCAAGGGGACGCCTTCGGCAGTGAACCCGAACCGTTCCCCGAACTGGCGCAGCAGCTCGACGTTCCCGGCAGCCTTGTGCCCGAAGCGGAAGTTCTCGCCCACGACCACGCCGACGGCGTGCAGGCTCTCCACCAGCGCACGGTGGGCAAACTCGTCCGGCCGCATCTGGGAGAACTCGTACGTGAACGGCAGCTCGCAGAACACATCCGCGCCCAAGGCTTCGACCAGTTCGGCCCGCCGGGTGAGGGTGGTGAGTTCCGGTGGATGGCTGCCAGGACGAACCACTTCGGACGGATGCGGGACGAACGTGATCACCACGGATGGCACCTTGCGGTGTGCGGCCAGTTCAACCGCACGGCCGATGATCTCGGCGTGCCCGCGGTGTACGCCGTCGAAAACGCCGACCGTGACCACACAGTGGCCCCATCCGGTCGGGACGGCCTCGAGTCCTTGCCAGCGCTGCACGAACAGTCAGCCTAGTGGGTCGGGCAGACGCGTCAGCCGGCAGCGGTGAAGACGAGCACGGGCCTGGCCCGCTCACCGTCCTCGGCCAGCAGCGCGGCCACACTGCCGTCCGGCGCGAACGCTCCGTACGTGCCGACCAGACCGACCGCCGCCACAGATTTGCCGTAGGACAGGGCGCGTGCCTCGTCTTCGGTGACCTCGCGGACCGCCATCGCCGCACGAACGGCTTCGGGCAGCACCAGGGTGACCGGATCATCCAGTGCGCCGAGTTCGGCGAGCGTGCGCGCCTGGTCGATGGTGAACGGGCCGACGCGGGTACGCCGCAGGGCTGTCAGATGGCCACCGACACCGAGGGCCGAACCGAGGTCACGGGCCAGCGCACGGACATATGTACCGGACGTGCACTCCACCTCGACCTCGACGTCGAACACCGTCGGCTCCGGGCGGGTGAATCGGACGGCGTCGAAGCGGCTGACCGTCACCGGACGGGCCGCCAATTGGACGTCCTCACCGGCCCGGACGCGTTTGTAGGCGCGTTGCCCGTCGACCTTGATCGCCGAGACGGCCGACGGGACCTGCTGGATGGCACCGGTCAGCGGGCGCAATGCTGTCCACACCGCGTCCTCGTCGACCGCAGCTGCACTGCAGGTAGAGACGACATCGCCCTGGGCGTCGTCGGTGATTGTGGTCTGCCCGAGCCGGATCGTGGCTGTGTAGGTCTTGTCCGCCAGCACGAGGTGGTGCAACAACCGGGTCGCCTTGTCCACGCCGAGCACTAGCACACCGGTCGCCATCGGATCCAGCGTGCCGGCGTGACCGACGCGACGGGTGTGCGCCAGCCCGCGCATCCGGCTGACCACGTCGTGCGAGGTCCAGCCAGCGGGTTTGTCGACGATCACCAGCCCACTCGGGGCATCGGCGGGCCGTTCAACTCTGGGCACCGGGACAGGGTAGCGGCGCGCGTTCAACCGGCGCCGGTGACGACCCAGCGGTCACTGCGCGCCCGCAGCACCATCCCGACGAACCGGACGACGATGAACGCGGTGAGCCCGGCCCACACTCCTCCGATACCCCAGTGCCAGTGCAGCGCCGCCAGGTTCAGCGGGGCGAAGGCGAACACCCCAGCGATGATCGTGATCGTCCGCAGGAACGCCACGTCTCCGGCCCCGATCAGCACCCCGTCCAGCGCAAACACCACACCGGCCAGTGGGAACATCGCGACGAACCAGGGCCAGAACACGTGCGTTTGGGCCAGCACCGCCTCGGAGGAGGTGAACGCGCGTGGCACCAGCGTCCAACCCGCAGCGAGCAGAGCCCCGAAGAAGGCACCGGCGTACAGGCCCCAGCGCGCCACCTGCCAGGCGATCCGGCGTGCCACGGCCGCGTCGTCTGCGCCCAGTGCAGCGCCCACCAGCGACTGGGCCGCGATCGCGAACGAATCCAGCAGCAACGCGGTGAACTCCCACAGTTGCAGCCCGATCTGATGCGCGGCGATCTGGGCGGTGCCCATCCGTGCGGCCACGGCCGCAGCGGTAAGGAACGCAACCTGGAACGCGGCGGCCCGGACGATCAAGTCCCGCCCGACGACTGCCTGGGCGCGCATGATCGTCCGATCGGGTGTGAAGCCTCCCGCGGCGCGATGCAGGGAGCGAACGAAGAGCACGCCGCCGACGGCCTGCGCGCACACGTTGGCGATCGCCGAACCGTTCAGTCCTATGCCTAGCGGATAGACGAGCACTGGCGAGGCAACAGCGGACAGGGTGTTCGCGATGACGACGATCACGACCGGCTCGCGGGTGCGCTGCACCCCGCGCATCCAGCCGTTGCCCGCGAGCACCAGCAACACACCGGGCAGACCGACCAGTGCGATCCGGAACCAGGATTCGGAGGCGTGCTGGATCGGTCCGGAACCGCCCGCGAGCAGCGTCGTCAACGGCTCGGCGAAGATCTCACCGACGATGACGACCACCCCGCCGATGCCCAGAGCCAACCAGGACGCCTGCACACCCTCGTTGACTGCGGCGTCCGTGCGGCCGGCACCGAAGAGCCGGGCGGCCCGCGCGGTCGTCCCGTACTCGACGAAGGTGCCGACGATCGTCAGCACGGCCATCAACGCCGCGCCGATCCCCAGGCCGGCGAGTTGCGTTGCCCCCAGGTGCCCGACCACGGCGGTGTCGACGAGAAGGTACAGCGGTTCGGCGGCGAGTACGACGAACGCGGACGCTGCCAGCACGATGATCCGGCGGGTTGCGGCGTCCACAGTTGGGTTCACGGACGGATTCACAGGCTAGGCCTCAACTCTGGTCCAGCGCGGTGAATTGGCTCACCAGCCACTTGCCGCCGGTGCGCGTGAGCGCCACCTGGTAGCGGGTGCTGCTGATCATCGTCGCCATTCCCCGATCATCGACCCGGGTGCTGTGCGACAGGACGATCAGGGTCACCGAGTCGTCACCGGCAGCACTGACTGCGGCTGCGCCGACGGTCCCCACCAGATCGAAGCCGCCGTTGGTCATCACGTTCTGGATCGAGCCCTTGCTCGCCTGTTGCTGCTGGGCGAGATCGGTTGTTAGCCCGTTCAGAGCCCGCTGGAAGTCGCCGTCGAAATCGCTGCGCCGGTAGCTGAGCAGATTCACGACCTCCCGGACACCGGCAGTCGTCGCCTGGTTTAGCGCCGTCCCGCCGGGCGGTGCGAGTGCAGGTAGTTGGGTGCTGCTGACATCGACCATCGCGCTGATCAACCAGGTTGCGTTCGCCCGAGTCATCCTCACCTGCAGACTCACTGGACTCGTCTGGGGAGCACTGCGCGTCGTGCCCTGCGCCTGGGTCACCGATACGGTGCCGAAGACCAGCAGATCCGCCTGCGATCGGTCGGGAGCGATGGACCGAAGACCCACTGCCAGGACGGTACAGGTCTGGATCACCTTGCCAGCGACCGCCGACGACCGCACGACGCCCTCCATCGACGCGCGGTACTTGGTCAGGAAGTCCCCCGTGCTGACCGCCATGCCGTCCGTGAGGGACTGGTCGAGTTGCGCGAAGTCGTAGCTGTCGACAGCGGCCACGCCGACGCTGGCAGCCATCAGCACGGCTCCGGCAGTATCCGGATCGGTGAACAGCGCCGGCCCGGGGTCAACTGGCGCCGCGCTGACGGTGGGAGCAGCGTCGGCCCGGTGAGAACTGTCCCGCGCCCAGGGATGCAGCACAACCAGCACCGTCGCCATCGCGACCGCAACTACGAGCGAACCGACGAACATCGCTCTGGCCAGCCGTAGCCGGCGACGCCGACGACGAGCCGCCGCCTCATCTGCCCGCCGGGCACTGCGAGTCGGCACGACCGGCTCCGGGGGGACGCCCGGCTGATCGACGTCCTCGGCGTCGGTCATCGCCGGATCACTCGTCGATATCGGCGTCGTCCGCGATCCGAGGTTTGCGGTACGGGTCGGCCTCCCCCGCAGGGCGCGCGCCCTCGCGGACCTGTTCTACCTCGGCATCGGCCTGGGCCGCAACCGCAAGCAACTCAGCAATGTGCTTGGCGTTTTCCGGCACGGCGTCCAGCACGAACGTCAGCGTTGGCGTGAACCGGACACCGGTCTGGCGACCGACCTCGCTACGCAGCACGCCCTTGGCCGACTCCAGCGCCATCGCAGACTCATCCCGCGCGTTCTGGTCGCCGAACACCGTGTAGAACACCGTTGCATCGTGCAGGTCGCCGGTCATCCGCACGTCGGTGATGGTAACCATCCCCAGCCGCGGATCCTTGACCTGCAACTCGATGCCCATGGCGACGATCTGCTTGATGCGCCCGGCCATACGCCGGGCGCGTCCCTGGTCGACCATCTGGTTCCCCTATGTCGCGTTCGGTCAGGCCCGTGGCTTCTCGCGCAGTTCGAAGCACTCGATGACATCGTCAATCTTGATGTCGTTGAACGAGCCCAGCCCGATACCGCACTCATACCCGTCGCGGACCTCGGTCGCGTCGTCCTTGAACCGTCGCAGCGACTCGACCGTCAGGCTGTCAGCGACGACCGTCCCGTCGCGCACCAGACGCGCCTTACTGTTGCGCCGAATGACGCCCGACCGCACCAGCGAACCGGCAACGTTGCCGATGCGCGGCACCCGGAACACCTCGCGGACCTCCGCAGTACCGAGTTGCACCTCTTCGAACTCAGGCTTGAGCATGCCCTTGAGTGCAGCCTCGATCTCGTCGATCGCCTGGTAGATGACCGTGTAGTACCGGATATCGACACCCTCGCGCTCGGCCGCTTCACGCGCCTTGCCCTCCGGGCGCACGTTGAAGCCGATGACGACGGCATCGGAGGCGATCGCCAGGTTGATGTCGTTCTCAGTGATCGCACCGACACCGCGGCCGATGACCCGCAGCGACACCTCGTCGGTGATACCCGACTCAAGGTTGATCTTGAGAAGGGAGTCCTCCAGAGCCTCGACCGAACCGGACACGTCGCCCTTGATGATGAGGTTCAACTGCTGAACCTCGCCGGCAGCGAGCGCCTTGTCCAGATCGTCCAGCGACACCCGGCGACGCGAGGACGCCAGTTGGGCGTTGCGCTCACGGGCCGAACGTCGGTCGGCGATCTGCCGGGCGATGCGGTCCTCCTCCACGACGAGGAACGAGTCGCCAGCGCCTGGCACGGAGGTCAGGCCGAGCACCTGCACCGGCCGCGCCGGTCCGGCCACATCGACCGGGTCGCCGTTCTCGTCGAGCATCGCGCGCACCCGACCGAACGCATCACCGGCGACGACCGAGTCACCAATGTTGAGGGTGCCGCGCTGGATGAGCAGTGTCGCAACCGGGCCCCGGCCACGGTCCAACCGGGCCTCGATGACTATGCCCTGAGCATCCTGGTCGGGGTTGGCCCGCAGGTCGAGTGAGGCATCAGCGGTGAGTAGCACACCCTCGAGCAGCCCGTCGATGTTGATGTCGTTACGCGCGGACACATCGACGAACAGGGTGTCGCCGCCATACTCCTCGGCCACCAGCCCGTATTCGGTGAGTTGCTGACGAACCTTCTGCGGATTCGCGTCTTCCTTGTCGATCTTGTTCACCGCGACGACGATCGGCACATCCGCCGCCTGCGCGTGGTTGAGCGCTTCGATGGTCTGCGGCATGACGCCGTCGTCGGCCGCGACCACGAGCACCACGATGTCGGTGGTTGCCGCACCACGGGCACGCATGGCGGTGAACGCTTCGTGGCCCGGGGTGTCGATGAACGTGATCGCCCGCTGGTCACCGGCGTGATCGACATGTACCTGGTACGCACCGATGTGCTGAGTGATGCCGCCGGACTCGGACGCGATGACGTTCGTCTTGCGGATCGCATCCAGCAGTCGCGTCTTGCCGTGGTCGACGTGACCCATGACTGTGACGACCGGCGGACGGGCGACGAGGAACTCGTCCTCGCCCTCATCCTCACCGAAGGTGAGATCGAAGGACTCGAGCAACTCGCGGTCCTCGTCCTCGGGACTGACGACCTGAATCGTGTAATTCAGTTCGGCGCCGAGAAGCTGGAGTGTCTCCTCGTTGACCGACTGGGTCGCGGTGACCATCTCGCCGAGATGGAACATGATCTGGACGAGCGAGGCAGGCTCGGTGTTGATCTTGTCGGCGAAGTCGGACAGCGACGAGCCACGCGGCAGGCGCAGGACCTCGCCGTTGCCGCGGGGACCCTGCACGCCGCCGATCGACGGGGCGGACATGTTGTCGAACTCTTGACGCCGCTGCTTCTTGCTCTTGCGACCACGCGTCGGACGCCCACCTTGACGACCGAACGCACCGGCCGTACCGGCGCCCCGACCGCCACGACCCGCGCCACCAGGCCGACCACCGCCGCTGGGACCGCCACGGTACGGACCTGCCGCACCGCCGGGTCCGCCAGGTCCGCCGGTGCCGCCACCAGGACCACCGGGGCTGCGGAATCCGCCGCCACCGCCGGGACCACCCGGGACGGGCACCAGGACCGGCACCGCGGCCGGGGACCATGCCCGGATTCGGCCGGGCAGGCATCATGCCGGGATTGGGACGAGGACCACCGGCACCGGCCGGGCCGGCCGGTCGAACGCCAGGACGCGGTGGCAGGGCGCCGGGCGTGCCCGGACCGCCGGTACCGCCGGGACGTGGCGCGACCGGACGGGCAGCGGTGCTGCTCCCGCCGGAGAACGGGTTGTTGGCGATACGCGGGCCCGGACGCGGGCCAGCGACGCCGTCACCGGTGAGGCCTTCAGTGACGGCTGGTGCCACGGCTGCCGGCGCTACAGGCGCGGCGACCGGAGTTGCGATGGGCTCGGCGGGCGGGGCCACCGGCGCGGGGGCCACCGGCGCTGGAACGACCGGTTCGACAGCTGGCGGAGCGGCCGCAGCGGCCTTCTTGGCCGGGGCCTTCTTCGCTGGGGCAGCCGGTGCAGCTGGCTGGGCTCCCGCATTCGGGAACGCCTCCCGCAGCCGACGGGCAACCGGGGGTTCGACGGTCGAGGACGCTGTCTTGACGTACTCGCCGAGCTCGCCAAGTTTGGCGAGGGCTTCCTTGCTGGTGATACCGAGCTCTTTAGCGAGCGCGGAAACGCGGACCTTGCCTGGCACGTGACTCCTTCGCAGAGGACCAGGCGAATCCGCTCGGTCCCGATTATGTGGTGGACATGCTCATTGCTGGCGCTTCATCGAGTGCCCATAGCTCTTCATCTCCTGCGGTGTTCCGCTGGTTCGGGTTACCGAATCAATGCCTGGACGTACTCACGTACCGGCGTCGGATCCAGCGCGGCGGCTTTCAATGCCCGCGTGAAGGCCCGTCGCCGCTGCGCGAGATCGACGCACTCGGCAGCAGGGTGCAGCCAAGCACCCCGTCCGGGAGCGCGATGTCGTGGGTCAGGAACGACAGACAGGCCTGCGGGCCCGCCAGCCTGATCCTGCTCGTCTGCGGGCCCGATATTGGCCTTAGCTGTCGCACTCGACGCCACTACGACGCGAAGCAACTCGGTAGCCGCTGCCCGCTTTCGGCACCCGATACAGGTCCTGATCGGGAGCCGCGTGTTGCTCGGCTGCCCAGCCTGACCTGATTCGGCTGCCGTCGACGATCGAACGGCCATCAGCGACTCTACCCCTCAGGGGCGGTGACGATGGCAACGCCGTCATCGGCAGAGGTACCCGTCGTTGCTTCGGCATCGCTGTGGATATCGATGCGCCAGCCGGTCAGCCTCGCGGCCAGGCGCGCGTTCTGACCTTCTCGACCAATCGCGAGCGACAGTTGGAAGTCCGGAACCACGACCCGCACGGACTGGGTCACCGGGTCCACGACATGACTCTCCAGCGCGTGTGCCGGAGACAAGGCATTGCCGACGTAGGTGGCCGGGTCGTCGTGGTGGTCGATGATGTCGATCTTCTCGCCGTGCAGTTCGGCGACGACGTTGCGCACCCGCTGTCCCATCGGGCCGATGCACGCACCCTTGGCATTCAGCCCGGCGACCGAGGTCCGCACCGCGATCTTGCTCCGATGGCCCGCTTCACGCGCTACGTCGACGATCTCCACGCTGCCATCGGCGATCTCAGGGACCTCCAGCGCGAACAGCTTCTTCACCAGGCCGGGATGAGTGCGGCTGACAGTTACCTGCGGGCCGCGCATCCCCCGCGAGACGCCGATGACGTAGCACTTGAGCCGGGTGCCGTGCGCGTAGTCCTCGCCGGGCACCTGCTCGGACTGCGGCAGCAGCGCCTCGACCGTCCCCATGTCGACCAAGACCATGCCGCGCTGGGAGGCCTGAGCGTCCGCCTGTACGACGCCGGTGATGATGTCGCCCTCGCGTCCGGAGTACTCGCCGAACGTCTTGTCGTGTTCGGCATCGCGCAGCCGTTGCAGGATCACCTGCCGGGCGGTCATCGCCGCAACCCGACCGAAGTCGGTGGGGGTGTCGTCGTACTCCTCGACAATCTCACCTGCCGGGCCGAGATCCTGCGCCCAGACCACGACGTCACCGGACTTGGCGTCGATCGCGACGCGGGCGTGCGGCATCGAGTGTGGCGTGTGCTTGTACGCCGACAGCAGTGCCGTCTCCAGCGCCGTGAGCAGCGTCTCGAACGGGATCTCCTTCTCTCGCTCGATGCTGCGCAGCGCCGCGATGTCTACGTGGACCATTGCTCAGTCCTCCTCGTTTTCGTTGCCGCCCGGCCGGTTGAACTCAACCTGTACCCGTCCTTTGCCGAGACCCGCCCAGGCGAGCTCGCGCGGCGCACCGTCGACATCCAGGGTGATGCCGGTATCGAC
>JBDTDN010000128.1:0-3964 GCA_039923055.1 Jatrophihabitantaceae bacterium | reverse complement strand
TCATCACGGGCTGGCGCCAACAGCCCGTGACCGAACGGTCGACGAGCGATGTCGCCAGTGGGGATGACGTACCTATGCCTGTTATCGAGGTCACCGATCTTCGCAAGATGTACGGCCAGCGCAACGTAGTGGACGGCGTGAGCTTCTCGGTCGAGCCTGGAGAGATCTTCGGTATTTTAGGTCCGAACGGGGCGGGCAAGACGACGACGGTGGAGTGCATCGGCGGGCTGCGGCAGCGCGACGGCGGCAGCATCAGCGTCGCCGGAATGGACCCCGCCACGGAAGGCGTCGCGTTCCGGCAGGTGCTGGGCATACAGCTCCAGGAATCCCGACTGCCCGAGAAGATGAGCGTCGTCGAGGCCCTTGACCTGTACGCCAGCTTCTACCCCGAGCCGCACCCCCCGGGCGAGCTGCTGGAACGGCTCGGCCTGGTCGAGCAGCGAAAGACCTATTTCGCCAAGCTCTCCGGTGGCCAGAAGCAGCGGCTGTCCGTGGCGCTGGCACTGATCGGCAAACCCAGGGTGGCGATCCTCGACGAACTCACCAGCGGCCTGGACCCGGTCGCCCGTCGCGAGGTCTGGGACCTTCTGGAGGATCTGCGCGCCACCGGCGTCACCCTGCTGTTGGTCTCCCACTTCATGGAGGAGGCCGAACGGCTGTGCGACCGGGTTATCGTGATCGACCACGGCCAGATCATCGCCGCAGACACGCCGGACGGCCTGGCCGCCAGTGTGCAGGCCGACCAGCGGATGAGTTTCCTACCGTCTGCACCGTTCGACCTCGCAGTCCTACAGACGCTGCCGGACGTACATTCGGTCACCACCGCCAGCGGCCGCGTCGTCGTCACCGGAACCGACAACGTCGCCAGCGCGGTAATCATCGCGCTGCACGAGCGGGGGTTCTCGGCGGGCAGGCTGCGGGTCGACCAGCCCAGCCTGGACGACGCGTTCGTCGCCCTGACCAGCAATGGCGAGTCGCCGTTGCCCTCGACCCAGACACCGACCCGATGACCAGTTCGACAGGCCCCGCCAACGACTCCGGTCTGTTGCAACGCATCAACTGGCGCGCGGCCCGCGCGATGCTGCTCAGCGAGGGTCGACTGCTGGCCCGCAACCCCGGCCTCGTGATCTGGACTGCCATTCTGCCGGTCGCCGCAGCCATCATCCTCGGCTCGATTCGCGCGGTGCGCGAACCGTCGAAGACCCTGGGCGGGCTGAGCTTCTTCCAGGTCTACCAGCCGATCTTGGTGTTCTTCGCCATCACCCTGCTGGCCATGCAGGCCCTGCCCGACGTGCTGACCCGGTACCGGGAAATGGGTGTGCTCAAGCGCCTGCGCACAACGCCGGTCTCACCAGCACTGCTGCTGTTCGCACAACTGGTGCTCATCCTGTCGGTCTCGATCATCTGCGTGGTGTTGATGGTGGTCATTCCCCCGCTGGTCGGCGCTCCCTGGCCCCGCAATCCCGGCGGCTTCATCCTTTCCTACCTGTTGGGGGCTTGGGCGATGCTCGGCCTGGGGATGGTGATCGCCAGCCTGTTCCGCAACGCCAAGGTCGCCGCCGGCTTCGGGTCATTCCTGTTTTTCGTCATGCAGTTCTTCGCGGGGTTGTGGGTGCAGCGACCCAACATGCCGACGTGGCTGCGGGACATCTCCGACTTCACCCCCAGTGGCGCGTCCGTGCAAGCGTTGACGGACTCCAGCATTGGACACTGGCCGCGCGCGCTGCACCTGATTGTCATGGCCGTGTGGGGCACAGTGACCTGGCGGCTGGCGATCCGCTTCTTCAGCTGGGAGTAGCGCGTGTTCGCGCCCGCGACTCGCGCCACACACAGGACGTTCGCCTCTGGGCGACTGCCGCACGGTCGCGGGATGCTGGGTACATGACAAGCGTTGCGCCAAAAGTAGTTGGCACGAGCAGTCCCCGACGTCGTCGTTGGCTGCTCGGCATGGAACCGATCTTCGAAGGAGGCTGGCTCCATCAAGGCTTGCGCGCAATGCATTGGGATGTCGAGAACGAACTCGTCGCCGTCTCGATACTGGGTGACGTGACAGTTGATCTTGCACACGCGCGAACACTCCCGCCCGACATACTGGTGAAGGCTTATGCCCTGGGACGGGACGTCGATGTCCTGGTCGCCGACGACACGCACATTGAAGTGTCTGGGCGCCCACGGAACGGTCACCTGACCAACGATGTGCCCTTCCTCGACGTGAGCCGGCGCACGCACCTTGTGCGCATACAGGCACACACAGGTCTCGGCGACGTCACCGTCCGCGTCGCGAAGCGAGACAGTACTTCCGCTCCATAGGCAGCTCAGCGGTTGACCGAATCAACGCGTAGGACGCACTGGTTCGGTAGGCACTGAGCGGCATCAGTCGAGCTGTTGCGGCTGGACGTCCTCGGTCGCAGGGGCGTCGGCCCAGTTGGCCTTGTTCATCCGTGATGGCTGGACGCGTGGCGGCTCACCCTCCTGCTTGGGGAAGTTCGGCGGGTACGGGGCATCCGCCACACCGTTGCGTTCGTCGCGATCGGCCCAGTCCAGTAGCGGTTCGATCGACCACACCGCATCGTCGATGCCGGCATGGACGTCACCGAGTTCGGCGAACCGGGTCGGCATCGTTGCAATGGTGAAGTCCTCCATCTCCACATCCGGCAACTCAGCCCAGGTCACTGGTGCCGATACCGGACCCC
The DNA here is from genome assembly GCA_039923055.1 of Jatrophihabitantaceae bacterium. Lineage (GTDB taxonomy): Bacteria > Actinomycetota > Actinomycetes > Mycobacteriales > Jatrophihabitantaceae > DASXYU01. The sequence goes on along the minus strand of JBDTDN010000128.1, from coordinate 1,271 downwards.
AGGGCTTGCCGCGTACCGAGTACGCCGCAGCAATGGTCCGGTCCTTCGCGTTCTGGTTGTAGTCCAGGAAGATCTGCTCGCCGCGCTGTTCCTTCCACCAAGCCGTCGTGACCAGGGTCGGCGCACGCCGCTCGACCTCCCGGGAGAAGGCCAGCGCGGCCCGGCGTACCTCGCGGAACCCGAATCGCGGTGCGATGCGCACGTAGACATGAATGCCGCGCGAGCCGGACGTCTTGGGCCAGCCCACGGCGCCAAGCTCGGTCAGCACCTCGTTCACCATCCCGGCTACGTGCTTCGCCTCGGCCAGACCGGTGCCCGGCTGCGGGTCCAGGTCGATGCGCAGTTCGTCCGGCTTCTCGACGTCGGCGCGGCGAGTGTGCCACGGATGGAACTCGACCGTCGACATCTGTACCGCCCAGGCGACGGCCGCCAACTCTGTTACGCATAACTCGTCCGCGGTCCGACCCGACGGGAAGGAGACCTCGGCCGTCTGGACCCAGTCGGGTGCGCCCTTGGGCAGCCGCTTCTGATAGATCTTGTCGCCGTCAACGCCGTCCGGATATCGGTGCAGCATGCAGGGCCGTTCGCGTAAAGCTCGTACGATCCCGTCACCGACGCAGAGGTAGTAGTTGACTAGGTCCAGCTTGGTCTCCCCACGCGTACTGAAGTAAACGCGGTCGGGGTTGCTGATGCGTACGGTGCGCGATCCGACCTGGATCTCGATGCTTGGCGAAGGCATACGTCAACGCTAGCGGCTGGGCTCCCACACCGGCATCGAACTGCGGTCGGCAGCCGCCGGGTAGACAATTGGGTGTGCGGACCCTGGCCCCAGACCTGATCGGCTAGTCCGATGGTGTTTTTGGTCGGGATCACAGCGGCCCTGAGCCTCGGGTTCGGGTACGTCCTGCAGCAACGGGTCGCCACGACCGCTCCTTTGTCGGATCTGCTGACGTTCCGGCTGCTGCTCGACCTGATGCACCGCCGGCTGTGGTGGGCAGGCATCGGTGCCATGGTCATCGGCGATCTGCTCGCCGGACTCGCGCTGCAACTGGCATCGGTAGCGCTGGTCGAGCCCCTGCTGTCCACGAATCTGCTGTTCGCTCTGGCCTTCGCGGCCGTACTGGCCGGTCAGCGACCCGGTGCACACGAGATCGGTGGCGCCGTGCTGCTGTCTGCCGCGCTGGGTGTGTTCATCGCGGTAGGCAACCCGCACAGCTCTCCCGCGCCGCGGCCTAACAACGCCGTCATCGTCATCGCCGTCGGCGCGGTGG
>JBDTDN010000127.1:0-10894 GCA_039923055.1 Jatrophihabitantaceae bacterium | reverse complement strand
CACGCCTCGAGTCTGCATCGTCGGGGCAGGCAGGATGGGCCGCGCCCTCGCCACCCGGATCGGTGGCGACCACCAGGTGGTGGTTACCTCGCGCCGCCCCAGCCGCTTCACGACTGTCACCGGCCGAGAGGTCGTCGTTCGCGCCGATCCGGCTGCTGTGCGCGGCTGCGCGGTCGTCCTGCTGGCCGTGCCCGCTCCGGGAATCGTTGACGCGGCCCGCTGGGTGGCACCGCACCTCGCGCCGGATGCGTTGGTCGTCAACCTGGCTACCGAACTGCCGACACCAGACCTCGCGGTGCCCGGCGTCCGGCTGGTCGCGTGCAAGGTCATCGGGCAGAGCGGGCAAATCGCGCAAGGATCCCCAGCCGCGCTGATCGTTGACGGCGCAGATGAAGCCGAACGCAAACTACTGGCCTCAGTCATGTGCCCGGTGGGCGCTGTGATCGAGGCATCGGAGGATCTTGTTGCGGGAGTCAACGCGCTGGTCGCGCGCCGTATGATCACGGCGCAACTCGAACTCGCCCGCGAGTTGGACGCAATGGGTCTGCCGCCGGCCGCCCGCGAGGCAGCGATCGGTAACCTCGCGGTGGGTGTCTGGGGTGCAGTGGCCAGTGGGAACACCGGCCCTTTTCTCACCAAGATCGTCGACGAGATCGCCGGCTGCGACGCCGATGCCGTCGTGCGGTAGCCGAGCTCCGGACTCTTCGGATGCGTTACGCCGGATCCAGGTCGCGATCCACCGCCACCGTCGTCTCTGCCAGCACATCCAGCTTGTAGGCCAGCCAGACAGCGAACTGATTCTCGGCCTGGCGCAAGTCCAACTGCAGGATGCGCGAGGCCCGTTCCAGCTTGTAGAGCATCGTGTTGCGGTGGATGTGCAACTCCCGAGCCGCGGCGTTCAGGTTGCCGCCCGCCTGAATGTAGGTCATCACCGACTGCTCCAGGTCTGTGCCGGCGTGGCGCTGCGCGCGCAGCGGCGCAAGCATGTCACGAGTGAAGTCGCGCGCCTGATCGCTACTGGCCAGCTCGGAGAGGATCGCGTAGACGCGTAGCTCCTGGAAGCCGCAGGATGCGCTCATTCCTAGCCTATGGTGCAGGCCCAGCGCCAGACGCGCCTCGCGGTAACTGTCGGTAATCCGCTCGGCACCGGTCACCGGCGTGCCGTAGGCCACCGCCACCGGGTGCCGGATCCGCCTGGACAACTCGGTTTCCAGCGTGCGCGCGTAATCGGCCAGTGCCTTGCTCGCGGCGTCCGGGGAATCGGTCGCGGGACCGCAGTCCACCTGCCGGATGACAGCGAGCACGTTGCCTACGACGGTGGTTAGCGTGCGAATACCGGGAATAGGTGCGAGACGAGCAGCATCACGCGCCAACTGGAACAGCGCGTTGAGCGACTCGGTCCCGTCCGCTGCCGAGAGGTGGCCGGCGACGATCACCCCGTAGGAAGCTCCTACCGGGACGTCGTAATGCGCTGCTCGCGCCTCAAGATCGTGCTGTGTCGTGAACCGGCCGTGCAACAGCGCGTGCACGAAGTCACCGCGAGCACGCTCCTCGGCCTCCTCGACGCTGCGCATCCGCAGCAACTCGGTGCCGACGATGGTGGCGCCTTGGTCGACGATCACACGATGCTGGGCAATGTCGTGCGGATGTGGGTCGCTGGACGGCTCGATGACGAGCACCCAGCCGTCGTGGCGCCCGGCGAGCAGGATGGCGTTGACGACGGCCGTGCTCGGCGCTCCCACAATGTCCAGCGGGCACACCCGCGGCCGCGCATTCACCTCGTCGTCCTCAGGCGTCGTCGGCCCAACGTCACGGAAGGCAGCGGCAACCGCGGCCGGCTCGAGTACCCGGTCTCGGGACTGTTCGAAGGCCAGTACCCTGAACTGCGGATCGAGGATTGCAGTCGTGCAGCCCGACATACGGCTCATCTGGTGACACAGTGCGTCCAGGCCTGCGCCGCGGTAGAGCAGCTCGACCAACGCACGATGTACGGAGATGCCGTAGCGCAGCGCCTGGGTCTCGCGCGACAGGACCAGGCTCGCAACCAGGTGATTGACGTCGCGATAACTGATCCGCTCGGCCACCGCAAAGATCGGCAGGTCGCCATCCAGGCTCGTAGCCTCAACGCCCGCTGCCACGACCGCCACCGCCCGGCGCCGCGCAAGGGTGTGCAGTGCCTTCGCGTCGAGTTGCTCAGCCGTGGCGTAGACCAACACGTCGGTCAGCGCGTCGTTGCTCGCCAGTGCCCGTTCCCACGGCAGACACCAGGCGATGGTGCGCTGTGCAAGCTCAGGGTCGAGCTGCTCGACTGCGGCGCCCGAACGCATCATCCGCTCGTGGAGCAGCACACCGAGGGTGAGTCGCTCGTCGTCGACCACGGTCGCCTCAGCGGTATGCCGCGCGTCCAGGTGCGGCGATTGTGGCAGCGAGGCCGCGATCATGGGACCAACTCCTTGGGCAGGGTGCACACCGTTTGCTCATCTCTCATTGCATGGTGGCCCTTGTTGTGACTTGTCGGCACCGACAAGTCTGGACACCGCAAGCCGAAACGCGTTGATAGGAGCAGCAGATGCACAAGGTCTACCGGATAACGCTCGATGATGCCCTGCCGATGCTGGCTGCCGCCCGGGCCAAAGCGGAGGAGATCGGCGTAAAACAGACGATCTGCGTCTGCGACGACGGTGGCCACCTGCTCGGGCTGCACCGGCTTCCCGGCGCGCGCCTGACCGGGGTCGAGATCGCGATGGCGAAGGCGTTCACCTCGGCCGGACACGAACGCGCGACGCACAAGTTCAACGAGCCGCCCAACGGGCCGGCGCTGCCCGGCAACGAGGCGTTCGGCATCAGCCACATGTACCCGGGCAAATTTGCGATCTTCGTCGGTGGCTTCCCGATCGAATACGACGGACAGGTCGTCGGCGCGGTAGGTGTGAGCGGCGGCAACGGCGCGCAGGACAAGGCCGTCGGCGCGGCGGCGCTCGAAGCGTTTGCCAAACACATCGCAGAGCAGGGCCTGAGCGCCTGAGCTCGTTCGTCGGCTCATCAGGTAGCTCCGCGGACGGCTACCGTCAGCTCGACCTCGACGGGAGCGCCGGAGGGCAGGCTGGCCACACCGATAGCCGAGCGGGCGACTGAACCACGATCGCCCAGGCTCGCGTTCAGCGCCTCCGAGGCACCATCGGCAACGATCGTGTGCCCGGTGAACTCCGCCACGGCAGCGACATAGACCGTCATCCGCAGGCAGCACGCGATGTTGTCCAAGCCTCCGGCGACATCGGCGATCGCGGCCAGCGCGTTGCCCGCAGCAATCGCGGCCAGGTCACGGGCCTGTGCTGCAGTGACTGCGTCACCGACGATGCCCTGCAGGACCAGCACACCGTCGACACGCGGAGTCATGCCGGCGCTGTATGCGATGCCGTCGTGAATGGTGGCCGTGACGTAGCGGCCCTGCGGCCGCGGTGCGGCGGCTGATCGTCTGGCCGGCGCGTCCGACCGGTCCGCTATCGCCTCGTCAGACACCCCTTCAGGTACGTTGTCAGACACCGAGTGCCACCCCGTTCTGACGTGGATCGACGCCGCCGGCCAGGGCGCCGAGTTGGTGATCGACGGAGATGACCAACGCACCGCCGCCGCCGTCCCACGGCCCTTGCGTGCGAACGCGGTGTCCAGCCGCTGCAAGCTCACCCAGCACAGCTTCGCCGAGTCGGGACTCGCAGACCAGCTCGTGGGGCGCGCCCACCGTGTCGGCGTCGCTGCCGGGGTAAACCGAGAAGCGTGGCGCAGAGACTGCTTGCTGCGGATCCAGTGCGTGGTCGACCAGATGGGAAAGCACTTGCATGTTCCACTGCACCTGACCGTCACCGCCCGGGCAATTGCCGGCGTGCAGGAGTCGACCTTCGGCGTCGGTGGCCAACCATGCGTTGAGCGTGTGTAGCGGACGGCGGCGCGGCCGGACCTCGTTCGGGTGCCCGTCGATGAGGTAACTGCCGCGACCCAGCCGGTTATTCAGCACGATGCCGGTTCCCGGCACTGTCAGGTGCGCGCCGAAGGTCAGCGCCAAGGACTGAATGAAGCTGACCGCGCGACCGTCGCTGTCCACCACGACCGTCGACGTGGTGTCCCCATGGCCGCTCAGCCCGGTTGTGGCCCGGCGGCGGTCGAACAGACCCGCCCGTGCCGCGGCGACAGAGTCAGGTTCCAGCAGATCTCGCCACGCATCGGTGTCGCTGCCACACCGGTCCCATCGATCCTGGAAGGCCTGGCGAGCGGCGCCAGCGAACAGATCCACCGCATCGGTGCCCAACCAGGGCAGGTCCGCAAGCAGCCCGTCGCAGATTGCCGCCTGCTGCAGCAGCATCCAACCCGGGCTCGGCGGCGGCGTCTGGTGCACGGTGATCGACCTGTAGTCGTGCGAGATCGCCGGCCCCACCAGCGCGGCCGACGTGGCCTGCCACTCCGCACCGGAAAAAGGCGCGCCACCAGCGACGAGCGTGGCAACGGCCCGCTCGGCAAGCTCACCCCGGTACAGATTCCCGGGGTCGGCCGCCAGCATCCGCATGGATTGGGCAAGCTCGGCGAACACCAGCCGCTCACCGAGCTGCGGAGCGCGGCCACCGCGTAGGAAAACGGCGCTCATCCCGGCGTCGGAGCGCAGCCTCGACTCGTGCTCAAGGATGTCGCCGCGCGTCTTGGCCGTGCACGCCAAGCCGTGCTCGGCAGTACGAATAGCAGCGGCCCAGAGCTCCGCGAGTGGTCGGCTCGCGCCACCCTCGTGCAGCGCCGCAATGGCCGCAATGGTGCCCGGACCGGCCACCGCCAATGGCCCCGATAGCGGAACAGCGGTGAGGCCAAGCCCGCGATAAAAATCCGGCTCGCCACCATCCGGCCCGAAGCCGCTCGCCCCGACCGTCCAGATCCGGCCATCCGGCTCACGCACAACGGCGAATGCGTCGCCGCCGACGCCACACTGGCCAGGCAGCGTGAGCCAGCACATCGCAGCCATCGCAAGGCTCGCGTCGATCGCGTTACCGCCGGACTGCAGCGTGGCCAGACCCACGGCGCTCACGGCGGGGTGGTGCGCGAGGACCATCGCCTCCGTGGCGAGCGCGGCCTCGCGGGGCGGCCCGGCATGGTTGGTCATAGGGTCGCGATCTAGCTGGAGGCCGCGCGTAGCCGCGCAGCCTCTGCCTCGACCCGGCGCGCCTCACCGGCCGCGACATCGGCGTCGGTCAGGCGTACGAAGAGCTCGCCGTCGACCTCCGCCAACGGATAGGTGGTGATCGGCTTGGTCGCCGGCGGGTAGACGACTTCGCCGGTCTCCAAGTCGAAGACGCTGCCGTGGCACGAACAGCCGATGCCGTCCTCGACGACCTTGCCGGCCGAGAGCAGGCAGGCCATGTGCGTGCACAAGTTGGTCACAGCGTAGGCCTTGCCATGGTTACGGGCCAGGCATATCTCCAGCCCGCGCGGGAAGAATCGGCGCACATACCCGTCGGGCAATTGCCCGGAACGAGCGACGTACACGTACTCGGGATCCAGACCAGCGTCGGCCGCTGACCGTTCCGCTGGCTTCGGCGGGACGTCGCTCATCTGTCGCCATCCGCTGACGAGGTGATGCTCATGAGGACAGGTACACCGTTTTGTCGACCGTGTAGAAGTGCATCATCGTGTCTCCCGCCTGCTCCTTGAACGTCTGGGTGCTTGAGTTCTTCACGCCACCGAATGGCGCATTCATCGCGACGCCGGTCGTCGGCAGATTAACCTTGACGATCCCGCTATCCATCCGGCGCGCGAAGTCCATGGCTCGGCCCAGATCGCGGGTGACGATGCCTGCCGACAGCCCGTACTCAGTGCCGTTCGCGATCGCGATCGCCTCGTCGTACGAGCCGGCGCGCAGGACGGCGAGCACTGGTCCGAACACCTCCTGCTGTGCCAGGGCGGAGTCCGGCTCCACGCCCGTCAGTACCGCCGGGCGAGTGAAGTGCCCGTGCTCGCAGCCTGCCGGCAACGCCTCATCGCCAGTGCATAGTTTCGCGCCGTTATCGCTCGCTGCGCTCACGTACGCCTGAACCTTGGACAGCTGTGTCTCGGTCGCCAACGGCCCCATATCCACGCCGTCGACGAGGCCATTGCCAATAATGCGGCCGCGAGCCGCAGTCACCAACCGATCCACCAATTCGTCGTGCACACGGTCCTCGACGATCACCCGGCTAGTGCCGGTGCAGGCCTGCCCACTGAGCCCGAACGCGCCGCGGGCAATCAGCGCCGCGGCGCGATCGAGGTCGGCATCAGCCATCACGACCATCGGGTTCTTGCCGCCCATCTCCAACTGGCAGCGCTGTCGCGGACTGGACGCGCGGTGGATCGCCGCGCCGACTGACGACGAACCGGTGAAGGTGATCGCGGCGACCCGCTCATCGGCCACCAGCGCCGAACCGGCTTCGGCGCCACCGTGCACGAGAGCGATCGCACCTGGCGGCAGTCCGGCTTCAAGCAACGCGCGGACAAAAGCCTCAGCCGTCGCGGGGGTGAGCTCGCTGGGTTTGAAAACCACGCCGTTTCCGGCTGCGAGCGCCGGGGCCAGCTTGCGCGAGGGAATGTTGAGCGGGAAGTTCCACGGGGTGATCGCGGCGACGACACCGACAGGTTGTCGCGTCGTCAGCACCAGGGAACCGTCTCCGGTGGCGAAGGTCTGCCCGACAAGGCGCAGCGCATCGCTGGCGTAGAAGCGCAGGTTCAGTGGCGTGCGCCGCGTCTCGTTGAGCGCCTCGGCGAGCGTCTTGCCCTCTTCGCGGACCAGATCCCGGGCCAACTCGTCGGACCGCGCAGCGAGAATGTCGGCCGTTCGGCCGAGGACCTCGGCGCGAGCCTCCGGGCTGCGTTCGGCCCACTCCCGGCTGCCCTCCACGACAGCAGCCACAGCCTCCCGGACGTCCGTGGCATCGGAGTCGACGGCCACGGCGACCACCTCATCGGTGTCCGCCGGATTGCGCCGTTCACGCGTGCGACCACTGGCCGCGCCGGACCACTGGCCGGCGAAGTAGTTCTGTCTCACCACGCCTGCTCCACTTCGAGCAGGTCGCTCAGATCGATGTCCTCGTCCTTGAGCTGCCGCGCGTCGACGGGTACCCGGGCGGCGATCAGTTCCTTGGCGAACGCGATTTCGCCGCCACGATCGACCGCGAACGCCGCGCGGACACGGCCGTCACGCAGGTAGAACGCGCAGAAGTCCAACTCATCCACCGAGCCGCGGATCACCAATTCGTCCCAGCTGCGGGCGTGACCGGTGTGTTGGATGTTCACGTCATACTGGTCAGACCAGAACCAGTGCGGATCGTCGAAGATCGTCGGGTTGCCGAGCATGTTGTTCGCCGCCGCTGCGGCCTGCTTGGTCGCGTTGTCGAAGTGCTCGACACGGATCAGTTCGTCGAACAGCGGGTGATAGTGGTTAGCGATGTCACCTGCAGCGAAGATATTCGGCACGTTGGTGCGGCAGTACTCATCCACCAGCACCCCATTGTCGACGGTGACACCCGATCGCTGCGCGACCTCGATGTTCGGCGTGATGCCGACGCCGACGACGACCAGGTCGCCCTCCAACCGGGCCGCGCCGGTCTTCACGATCACAGCGTCGGCGTGCTCCACGACTGACTCCACCGGTTCGCCGAGGCGGACCGTGACGCCGTTACTGCGGTGGATGCTCGCGCACACCGCACCGAGCTCACGTCCCAGGACACGCTGCATCGGGACGTCCAGGGTATCGATGATCGTGACCTCGGCACCCTTGCCATGGGCGGTCGCAGCCACCTCCGAACCGATGAACCCGGCGCCGATGACGATCAGCCGCACGCCCGGTCCAATCAGCTCGCGTAGCGCGTTGGCGTCGTCCAGGGTGCGCAGGTAGTGCACCCGATCGCCACGTACGCCGGGGAGCTTGCGGGCCGCACCACCGGTGGCGATGAGGACCTTGTCCGCGGTGAGTTCGCTGCCGTCGGCCAGATCGACAGCCCGGTCCGACGCTCGGACACGCACCGCCCGCTGACCCAGCCTTAGCGACACATCGTTGGCGACGCACCACTGCTCGTCCAGCAGGAACAGGTCCTCGACGCCGCCGCCGGCGAGGTATTCCTTGGTCAATGGCGGGCGCTGGTAGGGCCGGTGCGACTCGGCGCCGATAATCTCGATGTGTCCATCGAAACCGCGTCGGCGCAGGGTGCGCGCCGCGACCGCTGCGGTCTGCCCGGCGCCGATGATGGCAAAAGTACTCATTGCGCGGCCACTACGTCGGTCGCGCGAGTGTCCGCCAGGCGCTCGCGCGGGGCCGTGGCCACGTACACAGTGCCCTCCTCGACGCGCACGTCATAGGAGGGCTGGTACCGATCCTGGGTGGCCTCGTAGCCGGTCGCAGGATCGAACTCCCACTGGTGTCCCGGGCAGACAATGCAGCCTTTCAGCAGCACGCCCTTGCTCAGCGACCGCTCCTTGTGGATACAGGTGTCGGCCAGCGCGTAGACATCCGATCCGACGAGAAACAGGGCGACGGGTTCGCCACCGACATCGACTTGCTTCCTTTTGCGACGGGCTAGTTCGGACAGCTCGGCCACAGCGAGCCAGTCGGCCACGGCATGCTCCTCGTTAGATAGGGCAGATCTCACGGGTATTCGCATCGGGTGGGCGGTGCTAAGCAACCGCCCACCCGATGCGAACCGCGCTCCGACCCTCAGACGGCGACCAGGTCGGGCGCGACGTAGGTGTCGTAGAGCGATTTGGTGTACGAGTAGCGCATCTCGGCGCCCCATCGCACGAACTGCAGACAGCGCTGCTGCAGTTCGACGGTGTTCGCGTTCTCGAGCACGATCTGATACCCGCGTTCGCCATGCACGACGTCGGAGGTGATGTGCAGGTCGAAAAACTCGATCTCGTCCTCGGTGAAGCCGTACACCTCACGCAATGGGACGATCTGCTTCTTGTAGATGCTGGGGACCTGCGACTCCAGGCCGACGACCATCGCGGCGGTCGCGACCGTGAAGTGTTCGCGCATCGACGTCGCGTAACACCACGCCTGAAGGCCGCGTGTCACCGCCATGGCGTTGTTCGGATCCTCGACCCGCTCGCGGGTCGATCCGCACGCCTCCGCGAAGCGGATCAGCAGGTCGGTGTGCCGAATATCGGCGACCTCTTCCTCATACATGTTCTGCAGGAGGAAGTCCTTGGCTTCGGTGTACTGGTCAGGGGTGTTCCCGTAGATGTAGGCGAGGTAATCGGCGAACGGGCCGACGTACTGGTAGTGATTCTCGGCCCAGCGCGCGAAGTGGTGACGCTGGAGTTTGCCCTCGGCCCATGCCAAGCTGAACGAAGCGTTCTTCGCCTCGCGGCCCTTGATGGCACCTTCAAGCGCGCTGCGGAACTCGTCCTTCGAGAGCAGCTCGGTCATCGCGATCGCCTTCCTCTGGTAGCGGACTGACGGATGGTTCTGATTGTCGACCACCCGCCGGTCACCCGCCGGTGGTAGCCGGCTAGGTATGCCCAACGCTAGGCACACCGCACACGGCGAACCACGTGCAACTAGCACACGGCAAGCGGCACTTGGGTGTGCAAATAGCACGAGGCGTCCGGGGAGCCCTGCTTGCCATAGTGGGCGTGCCCCCGCTTGCCTTTGGCGAGCTGTAACCACGACCCTGCAGACCGCTGCATCGACCTTCATGGAGCCGACCGTGCCGTCGCAGTCCTCGCGTAGCCCGCAATCGAGCCAAAAACTGCGGCACGCGCTTGTGGTCGTGCTGACCTTCAATGCCGGCGCGACAGACGCGATCGGCTTCCTCGCGCTCGGCGGCGCGTTCACCAGCGTGATGACCGGAAACCTCGTGCTGTTCGGAATCTCGGTGTCCAACCACGACGGAACTCTCGCCCGCCATATCCTCACTGCCGTGCTGTGCTACATCGCGGGCTGTGTGCTGGGCGCACGGCTCGCCGGCACGGCAACCGAGGGGCAGCCGGTCTGGCCCCGCGCGGTCAGCCGGGCGCTATGCGTCGAGTTGGTGATCTTTACCGGATACGCCGTGGGCTGGTGGCTGGAGGGCAGCGCGCCGCACGGCTCGGTGCAGCTCGCGCTACTCGCCGGCAACGCGCTCGCGCTCGGCGTCCAGAGCAGCAGCGTGCAGCGTTTCGGTGTCTCTGGGCTGTCAACGACGTACATGACGGGCACGCTGACCACGATGGTGGTCCGGCTGACGTCCGGACATCGGCTGCCCGACGTCGCCGACAGCCTGCAGATCCTGTGTGGCCTGGTTGTCGGTGCAATCGTTGCAGCAGCACTGGCCGATTACGCCCCCGTGCTTGTGCCCCTGGTCCAGTTGGTCAGCGTCGGGCTGGTCTTGCTCGGCTCCCTGACCCTTATGCGCGCACCGAACGAGGCGTCTACGGCCACAGAAGCGGTACAGGCGTAAGGCGCGGGATGGACCGGCGCTGCCTGGTCATCTTGCGCTAGATCTACTCCCACTCGATGGTGCCGGGAGGCTTGGATGTCACGTCCAGGACTACCCGGTTGACCTCGCGGACCTCGTTGGTGATGCGGGTGGAGATGCGCTCGAGCACCTCGTACGGGACGCGGGTCCAATCGGCGGTCATCGCATCCTCTGAGGACACCGGCCGCAGCACGATCGGGTGGCCGTACGTACGGCCGTCACCTTGCACACCAACGGATCGGACATCGGCGAGCAGCACCACCGGGCACTGCCAGATGTCGCGGTCCAGGCCGGCCGCGGACAGTTCCGCGCGGGCGATCGCGTCGGCCCGGCGCAGGATGTCCAGACGCTGCGCGTCGACTGCGCCGACGATGCGGATACCGAGGCCCGGGCCAGGGAACGGCTGGCGCCAGACGATCTCGGTGGGCAGG
>JBDTDN010000126.1:0-8565 GCA_039923055.1 Jatrophihabitantaceae bacterium | reverse complement strand
ACTGCAACGACGTCGTCACTGACCAGTTCGGCACCGAAGCGTTCGGCCTGGCTGCGGAACTGCCCCATCAACTCCGGGCCCATGATGCCCTCAGGAAAGCCGGGGAAGTTCTCGACGTCGGTGGTGTTCATCAGCGCGCCGCCGTACTGCGAGCCCTCGAACACCAGCGGAGCCAGATCCGCACGCGCGGTATAGAGCGCGGCCGTGTAGCCCGCAGGCCCCGACCCCACGACGATCACGTTGCGGTGCTGGCTCACGATGCCCCTTTCGTCGGACGGCTGGTTCTCGGACGCTGTGTGCACAACGATCCTAGGTAGCGGCTGATTCCAGAGGGTCAGTGGCCATCAGGCGCAATCGCGTCAGCGGCGTCGCACGAGGGCGGCCATCTGCTGGATCTCGGGTATCCGCATCCTCCACGAGATCACACCCATGACGCCCAGCCCGATTCCGGCACCGAGCACGAGCGAGGTGAGCGAGCCGGCGTGACCCTGGCCCAGTGCCGCCTCGAACACCCGCACGACTCCGTATGCCGCCGCGGCGCCCAGCACGGATGCGGTCGCCGTTTGCAGCACGGCCCGACCGACCGCGCCGAAGTGCAGCGAACCCAACCGCCGGGTAAGTGCGAGGTGACCCAGCACTGCGCCGACGAGGTAGGAGGCAGAGGTCGCAGTGGTGAGCGATTCGGCGATGTGTGCCGGGCCGTCGAACAGATGGTCGCAGATAATGACAATCACGACCTTGGTGGTGACCATGCAGATGTTGATCAGTGTCGGCGTCCGCCCGTCCCGCATTGCGTAGAACACGCGCAGTTGCAGCATTACCAGGGCGAACGGGAACAGCCCGAAGGCAGAGAAGGCCAGCGCGGTACCGATCAGCCGGGCACCGGAGACCGACGTCTGCCCGTATGCGAACAGCACGACGTTCAGCACCGGACCCAGCACGATCAAACCCGCGGTGATTGGGATGAGGGCCACCGCGGAAAGCCTGGCACCGAGCCCCAGATCGTCGACCACCGAAGTCGTGTCGCCACGCGCGGCCGCACGCGAGAGGCGGGGCATCAGGGCCGTCAACAACGACACCACCAGGATTCCGTAGGGCATCTGCAGCAGCAGGTCGGCGTTGGTGAATATTGTGAAGGCGTTGTGGCTGACGCCGACCTTCGCGATGACGGTGACACCGATCTGGCTCGCGATCACGTACCCGAGTACCCAGCCGGCGAGTGAGCCAGCTTCTTTCATCCGGCCGATCTCGTTGGGCAGCGCTCGGAAACGCCACTTCCAGTGGAAGCCGGTCTTGCGCAGTGTCGGAATCAGCACTAGTGCCTGCACCGCGATGCCGGTCGTGGTGCCGATGCCCAGGACGAGGATCTGTGTCGACGTCATGGTTGCCGGATTGAGTGACGTCGGGCCGGGCATCGCCCAGAAGACACCGAGCGTCGCGATCATCACCAGGTTGTTGAGCACGGGCGACCACGCGCCCGGACCGTAGCTGTGCCGGATGTTCAGGACCGCCATGAACATCGCGCCGAGACCGTAGAAGAAGATTTCCTGCAGCAGCAGCGTCGCGAAGATGCTGGTGAGCGAGCGTTGGGACGGGTCGTTGACGAACCCGGCCGCAATGAACGGCGCGCAGGCGACCGCGACCAAGGTCATCAGGCCCAGTGCCGCGGTGGCGACGGACAGCAGTCGCTGCGTATAGGCCACGCCGTCGTCGGCATCGTCCTCTTGGGCATGCACGAGCAACGGGATCAGCACGCTGGACAGCACGCCGCCCAGCAGCAATTCGTACACCATGTTGGGGAAGTTGTTGGCGACGTTGTACGCATCGCCCACTCCATGAATACCCAGAGCTGCCACGAGCATGCTGCTGCGCAGGAAACCGGTGAGGCGGCTGGCCAGGCTCGCCACCGCCATGGTCCGACTGTTGGCGATCAGGCCACGGTTGTCCTCTGGTGCCGCCGCAGGTGGGCCGCTGACTTCGGCTTCAGCGGCAGCCAGCGCCTGCTGGTTCGCCTGGATGGTCTCGGCGGCCGGTTTTGTGCCTGGGCGCAGCCGGCGCGGTCCCACGTAGTGCGTTGCGCTCCATTGCGGCTCATCGCCGCCACGAGGCTCATCGATCCAGTCGTCGAACAGCACCGAGGAGATCGGGTCGGCCTCGGTGAACATGCGCGGTTGGAAGGAGGTGGCCCGGCCGGCATGCAGCGACGGCGCGCTCCATTCTGAGTCGTCCTGGCTCACGTCAGGTCGCCGGACAGCAGTGCGGCCTTGGCGTCAGCATCCAACGGTGCGATCGACGCGCGGCCGGCCCGGACTCGACGCACGATGCGGACGAGCAGGGCCAGCGCGAGCACGACCGCCGCAAGGAGCGTGATTACCTTGCCGATGTCGCCGAGGGCGGTGCTGTGTACCGACAACTGCAACGATTCGCCGAGCGTCAACTGACCACCCTGAGTTTCAGCTGCCGGTGCGTACAGGACGACCTGAACCGGGATTCGCCCGGCGCGATCGACGTGGACCGGGACGTGGAGTTGCAGCTTGCCTTGTGTCGGGATCGACTGGACGCCGAGGTCGTCTGCTTTGAAGCCCGGCAAGTTGCCGACGGTGCTCAGTTGGATACGGACCGATACCGTGACACCAAGGGTGTTGTCGATCGTGATGGGCAGCGGTGAGTCGTTGGACCCGAGCGTGTAGGTCCCGTTGGTCGGCTTGACCAGATGGACACCGTTCTGAAGGCTGGTCAACCGCTTCTGCAGTTCGTTGATCGCGGTGAGTTGTGCATCGGGATCAACTGCCCACGAGTTCGACATGACGCGCTGCACGCCGGCCGGAATCGTGCCGAGCAGGCTGTGGGCGTCGGCAGCGGTGAACATGCTCGTGAGCCCCGGCAGGACATTAGTGACCTGCTGTGCAGCCTGAATTCCCGGCGCCTCGGCATCGCTCGGCCCACTCGAATCGAGCAACGTGACGACCTTCGTGGGTTGCGTGGTATCGAGTGCGCTGCGTAGCGGCACAGCTGAGGACCAGGCGGTCTGGGCCACCGCTCGCAGTGCGCGAACGGAGACCGCGAGATCTGGGTTCAGATCACGCGGGGGAACAAGCAGGACGTACTGCGCGCTGGCCGGATCGATCGCTCGGATGGCGACCTCCGAGACGAGTTCGGGCAGCAGTTTCAGCCCGTTGCCGCCGAGGGCTAGCGCTGGGCCGACGTACCGGTCCACCGACGGCGAGACGAGCGCGGCGACAGCCGAACCGGACGCGGTCCGGATTTGTGCCAGACCGCTCGGCGGCTCAGCGACCTGATCCTGACCGCTGGGGGCAGAGACGGATTGGCCAGCAAGCACGACAGCGCGGGCGCCGTTCTGAACAAGAGCCGCCAGGGTGCCCTGGGATGCCTGGTTGCCCGCGGGCCAGGCTATGTCTGAGTCAGGAAGCCGTCGGCCTAGCGCGCTCATCACCGCGTCCTGCATGGCGGTCGGCATCGTCGTCGCCCAGCTCAGCCCGTTACCCACCAGGGCGCTGATATCCGGGTCGGCGTAGGGCGTGAGGTCCACCTCCATCTGCGGGACGGTGTCGAGCAGACCTCTGAGCCGACTCAGCCAGTCAGCCGCCGCGGCGCCACCGGTGCCGGCGACCGAGCTTCCGTCGGACTCCTGAACCTGGTAACCGGTCGTCATGGTCTGCAGCTCGGCGAGTAGTTCGGGATCGATGACCAGCGTCATCGGCACAGTCGCACCGACCTGCTCGGCAACCTGAAGCAGCCTGTCCAACCGGCCGCCCCCGGCGACGGACTGGGCAAGCTGGTCGTCGGTGAACGCGGTCTGGGACAGCAGCCGGTGCGGCCGTTCGAGCAGGGGCCAGATCCAGCCGACCTGAACCTTTCGTGGGGGGTCCTTGAACGCTGGCAGATAGGTCTGCGCCGTTCCCAATGTGGCGGTGGAGCCGTCTTCTGCCTGCTGCTGAACGGTGAAGTAGATCGGGTAGATCGCGTCATGACAGATGCACAGACCGGCGTCCTGCGGAATGTCGCTGTCGGTATGGATAGATAACCGGATGGTTGCGCCGGCTGGTAGGGACGCGGTGAGCGGCGGCGCGTCTGGCTTGATCACGTTGCCGGCTAATTCGTCGGTCGGCGGCTGTGGGTCGGCGATCGCGTGATCCAGCGCTTGCTGCGTGCCGATCGGGTCGCCGCGTTCGGCGGTGATCGTCAGCCCGGTCAGAGGTGCCTGCGTCGCGTTCGTGAGCGACAACATGAAGGTCAGCGGCTGCGGCTTCGTAGAGGCCGCCGGTGAGTTCGGGTCCACCGTCAGAACCTGCACCTGCACCTTGTCGGGCGGAGTCGGCTGCGCCTGGGCGCTGGAGGTATCGCTGAGCAGAATCGACGGGCCCACCAGCAGAATCCCGGCGAACGCGGCAGCGACCAACTTTCTCACGCGGTATCTGCCAACATCCGGCCAGCCGTATCGACCAGGGTGCGCTCATCCGGGTAGGCCAACTGGCCGGCCATCTCCGGCAGCGGGACCCAGGCGACCTCGGTCACCTCGACGTCAGCGTCGGACAACTCGCCCCCGGTTGCGCGCAGCAGGAAGTGTTGGACGGTCTTATGAATCCGTCGGCCGTCGGCGATGAACCAGAACTCGATAGTGCCCAGGACCGCAACGATCTCGCCGTTGATGCCGGTCTCCTCTGCGACTTCACGCACCGCTGCCTGCTCGGCCGTTTCGCCCACTTCGATGTGTCCCTTGGGCAGCGACCAGAGCAGCCGGCCGCGACGATCCAGCCGCCCGATCAGTGCCCCGAGCGGGACCGTGCCGGCCAGATCGACGACCAGACCACCAGCGCTGAACTCGTCGACCTGACGAAGCTGACCTCCGGCACGTTTACGAGCCGAACTCCGGCGTCGCCCCGTTTTCTGGGCCCGACGCCCGGATTTGGACTCCGAGCCGCGCGACATGGTCTCGATGCTATCCGCAGGTCGGTACGCTGACGGCCCGTGACACTGCCAGCTGACCTGATCCCCATTCCGCCTGCCGCCGAGGTGCTGGGCGTCGCCTTTGCACACGCTGGGCACGAACTGCACCTGGTTGGGGGGAGCGTCCGTGACGCGCTGATGGGGCGCGCGGTTGATCCACTCGCACCGGCGGACGTCGACCTTACGACCGATGCTCGACCGGAGCAGGTGCTTGCGCTGCTCGAACCGGTCGCCCAGGCCATGTGGACGACCGGGATCGAGTTCGGCACGATCGGCGCGCAGGTCGACGGACAAATGTGCGAGATCACTACTTTCCGCGCCGACCGGTACGACCGGGTCGGCCGCAACCCCGAGGTCGTGTACGGTCATTCGCTGGTCGAGGACCTGCGCCGACGGGACTTCACTATGAACGCGATGGCCATATCGGTCACGGGCAACCGCGCGTTCAGCGACCCGTTCGGCGGCCTGGCGGATTTGGCGCGTGGCGAGTTGCGGACGCCGGCACTTGCGCAGGAGTCCTTCGCCGACGATCCGCTGCGGATGCTGCGCGCTGCTCGGTTTGCGTCGACTCTCGGCGTCCAGGTTGCCGAGGACGTTCAGGTCGCGATGGCCGAGCTATCCGGCGAACTGGCCCGGATCACCGCCGAACGGGTACAGGCCGAGCTGAGCAAGCTGTTACTCGGTGCTGCGCCACGGGCCGGGCTCGAACTGCTGGTCGACACAGGGCTGGCAGACGTGGTGCTGCCCGAACTACCGGCACTGAAAATGGCCACCGACGAACACGGCCAGCACAAGGACGTGTATGCGCACACCCTGCAGGTACTCGAACAGGTGATTGACCTGGAGACAGCACCCGACCTGACGCTGCGCTGGGCGGCACTGCTGCATGACATCGGCAAGCCGGCCACCCGGAAGTTCGGACCCGGCGGCAGTGTGAGCTTCCATCACCACGAGGTCGTCGGTGATCGGATGGCACGTCGCCGGCTGAAGGAACTGCGGTGCAGCAAACAGCTGATCGAGGATGTCGGCCAACTGGTCTTTCTGCACCTGCGCTTCTACGGCTACCGCACCGGCGAGTGGACCGACTCGGCCGTGCGCCGGTACGTCGTGGATGCCGGGCCGTTGCTGGCTCGCCTGCACAAGCTCGTTCGCTCGGACTGCACGACGCGCAACAAGCGCAAGGCAGCAGCGCTGTCGGCGACCTACGACACCCTCGAGGCCCGCATCGCGGAGTTGCAGGCACTGGAGGAGTTGGCGGCCGTCCGCCCCGATCTGGACGGCAACGAGATCATGACGATCCTGGGGATCGGTCCGGGCCGAGTCGTCGGTCAGGCCTATCAGTTCCTGCTGGCGCTGCGGATGGAACACGGACCGCTGGCTTACGACCGTGCTGTTGAGGAACTCACCCGCTGGTACGCCGACCTGACCACAGATACAGGGCAGCAGTGAGGAAGTAGGCCGCGCCGACCGCGATGACCGCCGACGGCGCATGCCCGTCCGAGGGCAGTAGCGTCGCGGTGAGTACGGCTGCGGTGACCAGCGCGATGTTGAAAAGCGTGTCGTACACGGCGAAGACGCGCCCGCGGAACTCGTCGTCGACCTGTTGTTGGACGAGGGTGTCCACGGCGATCTTCACCGACTGCGACGCGAACCCGAGTAGCAGGGCTGCGAGCAGCACCAGTTCGAGTCGGTACGGCAGACCGCACGCAAGCTGGACGATCGCGGACAGGACCAGCGCGAGTGCGGGCCAGCGGACATAGCCCAGACGGCGGGTCGCGACCGGCGTCACGAGTGCGGCGAACCCACCGCCGACCGCGACCAGGGCGACGACCTGTGCCAGCCCGGCGAGCCCGGAGCGGAACAGGCCGGAGCCGTGGAAGTAGTTGCGGTACAGCAGCACAGTGCTGACCGTCCACAGCCCGAAGCAGACGCGGTGCACGGTAATCATGATGAGTGCGTAGAACACCGGCCGCCGGGCGTAGACGTGCCGGGCACCCGCGAGCAGGCCGCGCGCGATCCTCGGCAGGCTCTCACGGCTTGCGCGCTCGACGTCGTCCGGACCCAGCGCGGACCGCTCGAAGGGGAGCGCCACGTATGCCGAGATCAGATACGGCACGATCGCGGCTACGGCGGTGACGGCGTACCCGGTGTCGGAGGCGCCGATCAGCAGCCGAACGGTGACCGCGAGTCCGCCACCGGCAGTTGTCGCGATCGCCCCGCTGGTCGTCGAGAACGCGTTCGCCGTCACGAGATCGCCCGGGTCCACGACATGGGGCAGGGCGGCGGACAGCGCAGACAGGAAGAACCTGCTGACCGAAATCACAGCCAGCGCACTGGCATAGAAGAGCGGGCCCTCCACGTCGCCGAAGATCTCGACGGCGACGATGAGAACGGCGACGGCTCGGAGCACGTTGGCGATCACGAGCACCCGCTGGCGCCACCACCGGTCCAGCAGCACACCCACGAACGGACCGACGATCGAATACGGCAGCAGTACGACGGCGAATGCGAACGCAATCTGACCCGGACTGGCCTGGCGCTCGGGGTTGAACAGCACTGCCCCGGCCAGACTGGCCTGGAAGACGCCGTCGCCGAATTGCCCGAGCAGGCGCACCGCATACAAGCGGCGGAACCCGGCATGGGCGACGGTCGTGAGCAGGTGTCCCCGACGTGGCACCCCGGTGACGCTAGTGTCCGCGCTAGTGCCCTGGACGCACGCACGCGAAGATAGGCGGGTGTCGTTGTCGAACTGGGGTGGACTGAGCCGGCTGAGCCCGGTCAGTGGACGACTGCTGGTGGCGACGCCGCTGCTCACCGATCCACACTTCGCCCGGTCGGTCATCTATCTGCTCGAGCATGACGGTGGCGGGACCGTCGGCGTGATCGTCAACCGACCGAGCCATACCCCGGTAGCGCAGGTTCTGCCTGATTGGCATGACGCGGTGTGCAAGCCGTCGGTGGTCTTCGGCGGCGGCCCGGTCCAGCCCGACGGTGCGCTCTGTCTGGGCCAACTGAGCTATGACTGCGCCGGGGTGTTACCGGTCGTGGACGGCGTCGGCACGGTCGATCTGGACGGTGAGGTCGCCGCGATCGCCGCATCCACCAGTCGACTGCGCGTCTACGCCGGTCACGCGGGATGGGCGCCCGGTCAACTGGACGCGGAATTGGCCGAGGGCGCGTGGTGGGTTCTGCCTGGCAGCCCGGCCGATGTGTTCACCGACGACCCGTGGCCGTTGTGGCAGCGCGTGCTCCGCCGCCAACCCCCACCCCTGAACTTCGTCTCGACCTACCCGTCCGACCCCTCCATGAATTGAGTTGAACTGACTTGGCCCCTGAGTGGGACACTCCGTGGAGTGGGCTGCTCAGGGGCCAAGGGCGGCGCGAAAAAGTTACCGCTCGACAGTTCCGTCGATGAAGTCCTGGACGGCCTGGCGGGCCAGATCGTCGGAGTACTGCACCGGCGGGGACTTCATGAAGTACGACGAGGCGGACAAGATAGCGCCGCCGATGCCGCGGTC
Source organism: Jatrophihabitantaceae bacterium (assembly GCA_039923055.1). Taxonomy (GTDB): domain Bacteria; phylum Actinomycetota; class Actinomycetes; order Mycobacteriales; family Jatrophihabitantaceae; genus DASXYU01. The sequence goes on along the minus strand of JBDTDN010000126.1, from coordinate 79 downwards.
CTTGGCGATCTTCGCGGCACGCAGGGCGTCGATGATGATGCCGGCCGAGTTCGGGGAGTCCCAGACCTCGAGCTTGTAC
>JBDTDN010000125.1:0-15817 GCA_039923055.1 Jatrophihabitantaceae bacterium | reverse complement strand
GGGCCGTCCGGCTGTGGGAAGTCCACCTTCCTGCGCACCATCAACCGGATGCACGAAGTGACCCCCGGCGGGCGGGTGACCGGCTCGGTGAAACTCGACGGCGAGGACCTCTACGGCCCCGGCGTCGACCCCGTTAATGTGCGCCGCACCGTGGGCATGGTCTTCCAGCGGGCCAACCCGTTTCCCAGCATGACGATCTACGACAACGTCATCGCCGGATACAAGATCGCCGGGACGCGGAAGTCGAAGAACTCCTTCGACGACATCGTCGAACAGTCGCTGCGCGGCGCCAACCTCTGGGCAGAGGTCGCACATCGGCTGAACCGACCGGGAGCGAGCCTGTCCGGTGGTCAGCAGCAGCGACTGTGCATCGCACGGGCGATCGCGATCCAGCCGCAGGTGCTGCTCATGGACGAGCCATGTTCGGCGCTGGACCCGATCTCCACGCTAGCCATCGAGGATCTGATCGAACAGCTCAAACGGGATTACACGCTCGTGATCGTCACCCACAACATGCAACAGGCCGCGCGGATCTCAGACCGGACCGCGTTCTTCAACCTCACCGGCGTCGGTCAACCGGGCCGACTGATCGAGTACGGCGACACCGCGACGATCTTCTCCAACCCGAAGGAGAAAGCAACGGAGGACTACATCTCCGGGCGCTTCGGCTGACCGGGTCGATCCCGGTCGATCCGGGTCGATCCAGTCAGCGTTCCGGTGGAGGAAGCACCACCGTTGTGTCTCCGCCGACGTTCTCGCCGGTGAGCAGGAAAACCACCCGCCTGCCGACGGCCACCGCGTGATCGGCGTAGCGCTCGTAGAAGCGACCCAACAACGAGATGTCCACGGCCGGCTGCACCCCGTAGTTCCAGTCCGGGGACAGCAGGACGGTGAACAGCCGACGGTGCAACGCATCCATCTCGGCGTCCCGGACATCGATGGCCCTGGCCCGCGCCGGGTCGCGATCGCGCAGCACGGCCGCAGCCTCGGAGCCCAGATCAACTGCGACCCGACCCATCTCGGTGAAGATCGGCCGGACATCCGCGGGCAGTACCCCGGCGGGATGGCGACGTCGGGCGGCCTTGGCGACATGGATGGCCAGCGCCCCCATGCGGTGTCCATCCGCGACAATCCACAGCGCCGACACCACCGTGCGCAGGTCCGAGGCGACCGGGGCCTGAAGCGCCAGGAGTTGAACGGCACCCTCCTCGGCCTCCGCCCGCGCATCGTCCAGCGTCACGTCCAGGGCGATGACCCGTTCGGCCTGTCCGAGATCGGCGTCAAGCAACGCCGAGTTCGCGCCCCGCATGGCCTGCACCGCGAGATCGCACATCCGCGCGCCCACCTCGGACAGGTCCGAGAGCTGGTTGTGATAGCTCTGTCGCATGCCTCGACGATAGGCCAGCCCGGTGAGCCAACACCCCACCCCACGATGAACTCCGGGTGAACTCCGCCCCGTCAGGAGCGCTTGAGTGAACGGTGGATGAATGACGGGTGTAGGTGCGGCGACCATTTCGTGACAGTTGTCCGCAACGCTCCGTGGCCGCGCCATCGGGCGGTGTCGGCCTCCTACGATGATCTGGTGCACACCCTGCCATATCTCATCGCAGCGCTGGTCGGGATGCTGCTGGGATGGCTGATCTGCGCCGTGATGTTGCATCGGCGTGATCACGACGCCCCCACCCACCGCAGCGACGAGACGACGCTCGCCACCGCCGTGCTCGATCAGGCCGGGATCGGATATTTGGTCCTGGACGCCAACGGACATCAACGTCTGGCCAATCCCGCGACCGAGGCGCTGGGGATGGCCCACCTCGGCCTACCCGAGCCGGCGGTGCAACGGCTGGCCCGCCGTGCAGCCACATCCGCCGAACCGGAAGAGCTGGAAATCCCCGGTCGTCATTCCGGTGTCGACACCGTCACGTTGCTGGCCCAAGACATCGGGGACGGACTCATCCTGGTGATCGGCACCGACCAGTCCGCGACCCGGCGCACCGAGGCGATGCGGCAGGACTTCGTCGCGAACGTCTCCCATGAGCTCAAAACACCGGTGACCGCTGTCGGACTACTCTCCGAGGCCGTCCTCCACGCGGCCGATGATCCAGAAACGGTGCGGAACTTCGCCGAACGACTGCAGCGCGAATCCTCGCGGCTGGCCAGCATGGTTACCGAACTCATCGCCCTATCCGCGGTGCAGGGCTCCGGACTGCTGGCCGACCCCGGGCCGGTGGCGGTGGACGACGTCGTCGCAGACGCCGTCGAGCGCGCATCGGTGGCGGCGAGCACTGCCGGTATCGACCTCACCACAGACCCTCCAAGCGGGCTGATGGTCTCCGGCGACCGTGCCCTTTTGGCGGCCGCGGTGACGAACCTGGTGGAAAACGCCATCCACTACTCACCACGCAACTCGGCCGTGTCAGTATCCCGTTCGTTTCGTGGCGACCGGGTGGAGATCGCGGTGACCGACCGCGGGATCGGGATCGCGCCGCAGCACCAGCAGCGAGTGTTCGAACGGTTCTTCCGGGTGGATCCGGCGAGGTCCCGAGCGACCGGAGGGACCGGTCTCGGACTGGCCATCGCCAAGCACGTCGCCGCCGTCCACGGCGGGTCGGTGTCTTTGTGGAGCCGGGTCGGAGTGGGTTCCACGTTCACCGTGAGCCTCCCCCGGACCGCTCCGGCAGACTCAGGCGCCGGGACGGGCATCGCCCTCGACCGTCCCGATGCCCCCCGCGACGTCGATATGGAACACACGGGAGCGTCATGAGCAGAGTCTTGATCGTCGAGGACGAGGAATCCGTCGCCCAACCGCTGGCCTACCTGCTACGCCGCGAAGGCTTCGACGTCGGCGTCGCCGGAACCGGGCCGCAGGGCTTGGCCGAGTTCGATCACCACGGTGCCGACATCGTGCTGCTGGACCTGATGCTCCCCGGCATGAACGGCACGGAGGTCCTCCGTGAATTACGCCGACGGGGCCCGGTACCAGTGATCATGGTCACCGCCCGAGACGCCGAAGTCGACCGGGTGGTCGGCCTGGAACTCGGCGCCGACGACTACGTCACCAAGCCGTATTCGACACGGGAACTCCTAGCCCGCATCCGGGCCGTCCTCCGCCGCCGCGACACCGACGACACGCCCGACACGCTGCTCCAGTCAGGCCGTATCCGGATGGACGTGGAACGACACCAGGTCAACCTCGACGGACAGGAAGTGCCCCTGCCGCTCAAGGAGTTCGCCCTACTGGAATACCTACTGCGCAACCCCGGTCGAGTGCTCACCAGGACACAACTCATCGACCGTGTCTGGGGCGCCGACTACGTCGGCGACACCAAGACACTAGACGTGCACATCAAACGATTACGAGGCAAGATCGAAACAGACCCAGCCAACCCCCGCCACCTACTCACCATACGAGGCCTCGGCTACAAACTGCAGACCTGACAAACAACCCTGCGATGCCGCACCGATAAACCCGCCGGGCTACGGCCTGCCACCCATCGAAACCCAACACCACCGACGAGCAAGCTTGCCTCAAGCTGCCCGCGGGATCCCAGAGCGGGATCGGTCGGTGAGAGACACTCGCCGTTACTGGTCGTAGACGTCGCGTCGGTGTCCAAGCCTCACGACGACCACCAATAGCACGTCGTCCTCGACGGTGTAGATGATCCGGTAATCGCCGACCCGGACACGAAGACCCGACCGACCTTGGAGGGCGCGTGCACCCGGCGGTCGCGGACCCTGGGCGAGCAACGCGATTGCACCCTGGACCCGGCGGCGAACCTGAGGGTCGAGCTTGCGCAAGGCGCGGACCGCCGCCGGACGAAGCTCGATGCGATACGCGCTCACTCCCAGCCGAGGTCAGCCTTGACCTGCTCCCAGGGGATGTTCGGTCCCTCCTCAGCTATCGCCGCGTCGAAGGCCGCGACATCCTCGGCGTCCTCCAGGGCCGTCATCAGCTGCTCGTAGCGCTCAGGACTCACTAATACCCCAGCCGGGCGACCCCGGCGCTGTACAAACACCGCCTCGGTACGTGCGGTCTCCATCGCATCGGGCAGGTGGTCTCGCGCGTCGCTGATGTTGATCGTGGCCATACCTGAATCGTACAGTTCAGGACTTGGATCGTACAAGTAATGTCCGGATGAGGATGGCTCAGTGCGTCCTCTAGCGCGAGAGTTCGTTCATTGCGGTGAAACCGCGGAATGGGGTTGGCTCTGGAGGTTCGTGGTGAGTCCGGCGCCGAGGATGAGTACGGCTTGGTCGAGGCAGGCGCGCGCTTGCTCCAGGGTGAAGGTGGGGCCGATGTTGCGCACGGCCAGGGAGGCGACGCCGATCCACGAGCCGACTAGAAACCGGGCGGTCAGTCGGGCGTCGACCGGGATGATCTGGCCTGCGTCGATCGCGGCCTGGATGCGGTCGGCGAACGCGTCGTAGAGGGTTTCGATGCCCTGCCGCACCCGGTCGACGACGTCGGGGCTCAGGCCCTGCGGACTGTCGGAGGTGAGAAACCTGACGATCGCCGGGTTCTCCAGGAGCAGGTCGCGATACGCGGCCCCGGTCGCCGCGACCTGCTCCCATGGGCTCTGGTCGGGGTTGACCGCGTCGGCCAGGTAGCTGAGGGCGCGTTCGAGTTGCCGCTGCGAGACTGCGAAGTAGAGCCCGTCCTTGTTGCCGAAATAGGTGTAGACGGTGCCGACCGACACGTCGGCCATCGACGCGATGTCCTCGATGCGGATCGCGGTGAACTGATCTTCGGCGAACAGCGTCTCGGCCGCGTCCAGCATCGCCTGCTGGCTGCGCTCCTTGCGGCGCTGCATCCGCGGTGACGTTATCCGCTGCGCGCGCTCGTCGCCATCGCCCAGGGCAGTTCGGGGTCGTGTGGTCATCATCTCACCTCTGCCTGAATCATATTCATAAATGAGTACGCTTGCAAAATCACTGACCGTTACGTACCGTCACATGCAAGTTGTAACAACTTCAGTTCCGTGTCGCGTCACAGAACCGTCGATCTCTTTGTCGAAAGGACCCACGTCGTGTTTCCAGAGTCCGCCACCAGATCGCCCATGCCTGCGGTGAGCGCATGACTGTGGTGTCCGATTCCGCTCTCGCGGAGCGGGTTGCGGCTGTTACCGCAACGGCCGCGATCTCGGCCTACACCGTCACCAAGCCGGTCGACGAGGTCGATGTGGAGGCCTGGAACTACGTGGGTGACCCTTTGTGCGAGGCGTTGGTCACCGAGTTGCGGGACCGCAAGATGATGGGCGGCGGAAACCTCTACGCCCAGGCCCGGGCGCTGCAGGCGTTGGGGAGCGGCGCCGCTGATGCGTTTTTCGCTGACGTCGAACACGTGCCTGAGTGGGCCGAGTTCGAGGCGATGCGTGCAGGCGCACGGATGGCCAAACGCAACATTCTCGGGTTCCTGTTCGCGATGCACGGCTCGCTGGCGTTCACCTACGTCGACCCGGCAACGGCGGCCGTGATGAACAGCACGGGTCGACTGTCCGGCGCCAACCCCGACTTCACCCGACGGTTCTGGGAAACAGCCACCGGCTTCATCGGCGCGTTGGACGTGGACGGAATGCGCCCAGGCGGCGACAAGTGGGAGCAGTGGGTCCGCATCCGACTCCTGCACACCACCATCCGGCTCGGCATCGTGCGCAGCGGACGGTGGGACCTAGCAGCGGGAATGCCGATCAGCCAGATCGCCACCGGCTCGGGCGCGCACATCTTCGGCCGTTACCGCGTCAACCTGACGCGCGCGCTCGGAGGCCACGCGACCGCCGAGGAACTGGACAGTTTCAGCCTGATGTGGCGCTGGATCGCCCGGATCGAAGGCACCAACGCCGAACTGCTTGGTGCCGACCTCGACGAGCAACTGGCATTAGCGCAACGCATCTCGCTGCATCTCTACCAGCCGGACCACAACTCGCGCGAGCTCACCTCCGCGATGCTCGACGGGCTGAACCAGATGCGGCTGTTCCCACTCACCCGCCGTCTGCACGGGGCGGTCCTGCGGCGAGTCATGGCACCCGATCGCCTGGAGACCTTCCCCGACATCGACGTCCCCACCGGTTTAGGTGTCGTGGCCGACCCCGCGGCAGATCGCATCGTCGCATTAGCCGTAAGCGCCTCTCGCATCGGACACCATGTCCTGCGCCTACCGGTGTTGTCCACCATCGCCGAGGCCGCCGGCGCGCGAGTGCTCGATGCGGCGCTCGCCCGGGGCCTGCACGGACGTGCCGCCACCTTTCGCCAGACGTCAGTGGCCGGCGACAGCGGCTAGGGCGACCGCCCTCGCGTCCAGGTCACCGGCTCGTCACTGACCCCAATCCCGAACTTGTCTGCGATTCAACAACCTGTGTCTATGCCGTCCGCGGCCCGTTCCTGCGGACGTCCGAGGGAAGGATTTCCATGTCTGACTACGACGTGATCGTCATCGGCTCAGGGCTGGGCGGCTCTTCTGCCGCAGCCCACCTGGCTGCCGTCGGCCAGCGGGTGCTGTTGTTAGAGCGCTACTCAGTGCTCGGAGGCAGTTCGCATGTGTTCCGCCGTGAGGGCAAATGGGAATGGGACTGCGGCGTGCACTACATCGGCGATTGCGGGCCATCTGGGCACACGCCGACACTCATGCGCGGCCTGGGCCTGGATGACCGCGTCAGCTGGCTGCCGCTGGATAGCGACGGGATCGACGTCGTGCGCGGCCCGGATCGCGAGTTCCGCATCCCCGTCGGATGGGACCATTACCTAGCCAACGTCAGTGCCGCATTCCCCGAAGATGCCAAGGGGTTGCGGCGTGTGGTGTCGATCCTGCGCGCGCTGGCGCAGCCCTGGGACCGCGACATCACACCATCCTCGAAACTGGCCTACACACGCTGGCTGACCAGCCTGAGCCCACGCGCCGCCGCGTTCGCGCACCTACCCGTGATCACGATGTTCACCAGGTGCGGGCTGAAGCCCCGCACCATCCTCGCGTTATCGGTTCACTGCGGACTGATGGGTTCGACGCCGCTGAAGGCGACGACCGCAATGTATGCGGTGCTGATGCACAACTACATCGGCAGCGGCGCCTACTACCCCCGCGGCGGCGGCCAAGCGTTGTCCGCGGGATTCGCCGAGGTGACCACGAGCCATGGCGGCGTGATCCGCCGCAACACGGGCGTAGAGAAAATCCTGATCCGAAACAACCAGGTCGAGGGCGTACGCCTGGCCGACGGCGACATCCTCACCGCACCCGCAGTCATCTCCGCAGCCGACATCATCCGCACGTTCCGCGACCTGGTCGGCGTCGAGAACCTACCCTTGCGACACCGCGCTCGCGTAAGCCAACTGAAGATGTCCATGCCGTTCATCAATGCCTACTTCGGCATCGAGATGGACCTCTCGACCGCACCGAACTCCAACTACTTCATCATCCCCACCTGGGACGACGCCACAAGCCTGCCGAAACTGGCCGGCATGGCCCGATCGCTACTGGGCGGTGCAGGGTTCACCGACGGCCAAGACTGGGCACGCCAGGTCGCGGCGCGGCAACCAATGTTCGTCCAGTCCTCCTCCCGCCGCGACCCCTCCCACAAGGCGGCCGCCCCCGCCGGACACGCCACCGTCGAGGTCCAGTCGACCGTGCCCTACCGGCCACAGCTGTGGGGCGTCGACGGCTACGACATCTCCGGTCACGAGTACCGCAACGACCGCACCTACAACAACGTCAAGGCCATCCTCACCGACGCCATGGCCCAGCGGATGGAGAACGCCTTCCCCGGCGCAAGCTCGGCCATCAAGCTCTGCGAACTCGCCACCCCCGCCACACAGGAGCGCTACGTCGGCAACAGCATGGGCGCACCGTTCGGCCTCGATGTCACACCCGACCAGACCGGCCCGCTACGCCCAGGGGTGAAAACTCCAATCCGCGGGCTGTTCCTCGCCGGCACCAGCACATCCACCGGACCAGCGACCGAAGGCGCCATGCTCAGCGGACGGCAAGCAGCCAGTGCCGTCCTCGGACGAGACCTCAGCGCCGAGGTCCGCGACGGCGCAGTCCTGGCCGACCATGCGAAACTTCCCGTCCGAGCATCGCAGTTCGACGCACTCCACAGCGCAAGCGCCGGCCTCGGCACCCGACGAACCAAAGCGTCCTCGGCCTGACGCACCAAGCCCATCGGGCCGACCTGTTGTGCGAGGCGAGCGACGGCGGGACCGGAGACTAAGGTCCGCGCCACGCGTTCGAGCATGCGGACACCACGTCAGGTTTGGCTGCCACCGAACTTAACCACAGGCTCCCTCCGGCGCAGACTAACCGCCGTTGCCCATGCACCGCGCGCCGCAGCCCCGCAGTCCCGCAGTCCCGCAGCAGGATCCTCAAATGACAACGGTGAACCGCACATGTCGAGCCGCGCCCGGACGCGAGCGAACCATGGCGCGAAACGTCTATCGCGCTAGGCGTCTCGGCGTCGGTGCAGAGCTGTTCGTCGTAGGCCACTAGTAGGCCAGCGGAGTCTGTCACCGCTTCTACTCTGCGCGCTACCGTCAAGGGCTCCAACCCAATTTCGCTCCGATCGCTTTCATTGCCGGCAGGCGATGGCAACGTCCCGCAATGGGAACGTCGAGGGCACGCCGTCGAGCTCGGAAACGGTCGTTCTGCCAGATGATCAACCGATTCCCATAGGACGCCCCGTACCAGGCACTCGTCCGCAGGGGATCCCACCGGGCCGTGCACGCGCACTACTCGCGGCATAGCGGATAGAGCCGCTTCGCGGCATAGCGGATCGTTCGGGATTGCGCTGTGGTGAGCTTCGAGTGGCGGGCCCACGTGATGTGAGATGACCGCAATCGGCTTCCGCGTCGCACCGTGTGAACGAGCAGGAGCCCAGTGAGGAGCACCCCGCTGATCGCATGCCACCGGATGCGGGTGGGATGGCCAGAGAGCCAATCCCATAGGCCCGATGTGAGCATCACGATCGTGAGTGCTGCGAGCACGGCGTCGGCAACAGCGAGTCGGCCCTGTGTGCGGTACAACGTCAACGGGTGGACGAGCCGCCTCAGCAAATTGCTCGTGATCCGTCGTCGCTGCCGAAGATGTGCCACGCACAGTCCGATGAACACGAGACGGACAACGATGTGGATCGTCAGCATCGGCTCGAAGCACAGCGAGATGACAACCGTGCCGATCAGCCCGACATGAACCCACCACCGCAAGGATTCGGCCCGGCGGATAGGCGGACTTCTCACCGTGCCCACCTCCACGGTTGTGATTGCGGGTTGATCTGGGTCTGCGACGATGTCGTCAGAGCGGCCGATCATCTGCTTCACGGCGGAGCTGGAGCGCCAGGCTCGGGACGACGAAGGACGCGAGGAAGATCGGCAGAAAGCTCTTTCCGGTGCATCGGAACACGACGGTTTGGCTCTCGGTGGCATCGAAGCTCTGAGTTCGGCTGGAGTTTCTGCCGCTACGAATTTGCAAGGTGTGACGTCCAGGCTCGATTGGTATCTCGATCGTGTCGTTCATTTCAACCGATCCAACGCGCTGGCCGTCAACCACTGCGTCGTACGTGCCACGACGGACCTCGAATCCGATTGCTTTATGCGTCACCTTCAATGTTGCTGTCATCTTCGATCTCCATTGTCTATCGGCCGAGCCACGGCAAGCGCCGAGTTCGTTCTGACCGTGATCATCGACCCAGAGGACTTCTCCGGCGTGACCGCCTGGAGAACCCGCGGCGTCGACCTCCGGCACTACCTCGAAGGAAAGGGGAGCAGCTGATGCCTGACACCACCAACACTGCCCGCGCTGATCGCCGCGCACGGCACGAAGCGATCCGCACTGAGGTCGCCGCGGAAGAAGCCGAGGCCGCAAAAGCCGAGGCCGCCGAGAAGACGAACACGTTGGACGTGCCCATGCACCTGCGCATCGACAGAGACCTCGACGAGAGGTTGCGTCAACGAGCCACCGGCCGTTCGGTCAGCTGGTTTTCGGCCACCAGATCCCGAAACGGTTCCCGAGCGGATCGGTAAGGTGAGCGAACTCGATCCTCCCGTTGTCCACGAGTGGAACCACCAGCGCGGCGCCGAGCTCTTGTGCGTGGTCGATGGCAGCCTGTACGTCCTCGACCTGGACATAGAAGATCGCCCAGCTCGGCCCGCCAATGTCTGAGGTGTCCCAGAGGCCGCCACGGTCTCCATTGACCATGCTGTAGCTCCCCGGCATGGCGGGCTCGCCGATGTTCCAGTCGAACATCGACTCGTAGAACGCCTTGGATGCCGCCGGGTCGGGAGAGCCGATCTCGAAGTAGTTGACGTCGTTGGACATATGGCCTCCGTAGTCGATCGATCGCGCCGATGGCCTGACGCTAGCTGCCAGATCTGACATCGCGCCCCGCGTCCCGCAGCGCGATCCATGACCAGGTGGAGCAGGACTCCGACCTGTCCGAAGCTGACTACGACGTCTTGTCGACGCTGTCGGAGTCACCCGAGGGTTGCTGGCGGGCCCGAAACCTTGCCGCCCGACTGTTGTGGTCGACCAGCCGCCTGGCTTGGAGCAGCGTGGCCTGGTGACCCGCCGCGGCGTCGACGAGGACGGGCGTGGAGCTGTCGTGGAACTGGCCGAACACGGTCGTGCGGTACTGATCGCGGCAGCACCGCCCCACGTGGAGTCGGTACGACACAACCTCATCGATCTACTGAGCCCAGCCGAGATCACCACGCTCGACCGGATCGCACAAAAAGTAATCGACCACCTCGACCCCGACAAGTGAACGCGATCGTCCCGTAGCGCGATCCCCTGCCTTGATTACGGCTGGGAGGCATCTGCCGCACTTGCGCGACACCATCGTCTGCGGGCACCCGCGCGGTGACCGCGCCCAGACGGGCCCCGGAACGGCGATCGGCCGAGCCGTCGGCATTGCTCGCACGACCGGGTGCTGTGTGCGTTCCGCGATCGGGATGGATTGAAACTGGTGGTCGGGCCGGTCTTCCGTTGGGTCTCGGTGAGCGGGCAGGATCGGGCGGTGCTGATTCGTGGTGCCGCTCTGGCCGATGCTGAGAGCGTGGCTACCGTTCACGTGCGCTCCTGGCATTGGGCCTACCGAGACCAGTTGCCGCAGGCATTTCTTGCAAGTCTTGATCCGGCGCAGCGGTGGAGCGCTGGCGTCAGGTGCTGCGGGACTGTGATCCACCGGCCAGCGCGGTACTTGTCGCTGAGCCCGCTGAGGACATCGTTGGCTTCGCCAGCGTTTGTCTCACTCGCGATGCCGATCTCGACCCACGCTCGGTCGGCGAGCTGAGCTCGATCTACGTGCGGCCGGAGGACGTCGGCTGCGGCGTGGGCAGAGCTCTCATGGATGGCGTACTCGAGCTGCTCGGACGCGGGGACAGTGACGAGGCTGCGCTGTGGTCCTGGCGGGCAACCAGCGGGCCATCCGCTTCTATCGCGCGAGCGGTTGGTCTGCCGATGGCGTTGTCAAGAACGTCCAGATCGGTGGCAAGGATGTGACCGAGGCTCGCTACCGCCGCGTGATCCGGTAATCCATCGGCGTGGGGGACGAGCCGTGCCGGGGGTGGCCAGTACAAGCGTCTCCTCGGTCGCACCGATAGCGAATGATTGCACCATGTTCGTCCAGTCCTGCCTGAACGGAAGCCGCCTACCGGGTGAGCACCCGGCCCTTCCGGTTACCCCCGAGGGTCTCGCTCGCGACGCCTGTCTGGTCCGCGCGGCCGGCGCACATGCCGTTCATCTGCACGTCAAGGACCTATCGGGAGCCGATACCTTCGACGCGAAGCTGACCGACGCGACGATCTCCGCCATACGCCAAGGCGCCCCAGGGCTCCCGGTAGGAGTCACAACAGGAGCGTGGGCGGCGCCGGACCCCAGCGAACGAATGACGGCAATCCGGTCGTGGACTCAGCTACCCGACTACGCGTCGGTGAACTGGCATGAGGACGGAGCCGAGCAAATTGCCATGACACTGCTAGATCGTGGCGTCGCGGTCGAGGCTGGACTGTGGAATGCCGAAGCAGTGGACAGCTGGCTCAACTCAACACTGCGTTCGCGCTGCCTTCGAGTGCTCATCGAGCTTCCCGACGGTCTCACCCCTATTCAGACCGCCGCCGAAGCTGACCGACTCATCGACAAGATCAGTCCAACCGCGCTCCCGGTCCTGCTGCACGGTGAAGGCAGCAGCGCCTGGCCTGCGCTCGAACATGCCCGCCTCCACCGACTCGCCACCCGCGTGGGTCTTGAAGACATGCTCAACCTGCCTGACGGCTCCACCGCCACCAGCAACGCTGCAATCGTCACCGCCGCGATCAGGATGCTCACCTCATCCCGCTAGACGATCGCTACCGGGTGCTCGTGGACGGCGTCAATCGGAGTTCGGTCAGGCCAGCGCTATGGCCTCGACCGGCCGTGGTGTCGCGAGCCAGTAGGCGTAGCGGCACACCCCCTCAGTAGTGCCGATCTCCCGCTCAAGGTGGCGGGGTTCAGACATGGAGAATCCGACAGGCTGACGGAACAGCGAGCCGTCGTAGGCGAAGGTGTGGTACTCACCGAACTCGCCGCACGGGTCAACACCGGCAGGCAACCGATCGATGAACTGCCGGTCCAAGCGAACCCCGACATCCTCCATGCCGAGGACGTTCGCGTCGACGACTACGGTCACCGCCTGGATACCGGACAGCAAGAACTGCGCGATGCACTCGCGGGACGTCATCCCCCACAGCGGTTCCAGAACCTCGATCCCCAACCGACCGAACTGGTCCTCCTTGTGCCGCCGCACGTCCGAGCACGTCAGATCACCGAATGCGAAGGCGTCGACGCCTTCGCGGCGCATCTGCAGCGCCGCCTCCTGCATCACCTTGACGTACCCGTCCAGGCCAGCCCCAGGCAATGGGACAGTCTGCAACCTGATCCCGATGCTGCGAGCCTGGGCCTCAAGCAACTCCACCGGCAGCCCATGCACCGTGGACTGGTTTCGCTCAGGGTGCGTAGTCGTCACGAGGCGGTCCACCACAACATCGCCTTGCGCAAGCAACGTGCTCAGTCCAAGTGCAGAATCCTTGCCACCGCTCCAATGAAAGGCCACTATCTGGGTCGGCATCCGTCGCCACCCTCCTACGTCTCAGTCCTGAGGGACACAGCCACCGCCCGAACCCCTATCAAGCCCGGGGACCGTCCGAAGAAACAGCTTACGGTTACCCCTACATCACTTGGGCGGTCAGATCACGCACCGCATCTTCGCCGCAACACCGATCCCACGCGGGCGAACACACGTGCCCGGTGATGGGGCGTCTAACAGAAAACTCATGATCATCGGGTCACGGCGGTGGTCACTGCCGGCGAACGCGTCGTAACCGGCGGTCCGCTTGCGGGCAGCCAGCGAGGCCGCCGCTGAGCCAGCCCGTTGTCGGATCGCACCGCGATACTGACGCCATGGCCTACGACGAGGATCTTGCGGCCCGCGTCCGCGACTGCGTTCAGCAGGAGACCGGCCTGTCCGAGCAGAAGATGTTCGGCGGACTGGCGTTCCTGATCAACGGCCACCTGGCGGTCTCGGCCAGCGGTCAAGGTGGACTGCTGCTGCGCGTGGATCCAGCGCAGACCGAGGCGCTGGCACGCCGTCCTCACGCGGACCGGTTCGTCATGCGTGGCCGCGAGATGACCGGCTGGCTGCGCGTGGACCCACTCGCAGTGCAGGCCGAGGCCGACCTCGAACGCTGGGTTCAGCTCGGCGTGGCCTACGCCCGATCACTGCCGCCAAAGTAAACCGGCCGCCGGTCGGTCCCACTTTCGGATCGATCCGTGACGGGAGTTGCGTCGCGCTGTCGGAGCTCATGATTAGCCTGCTGGGGCATGACGACGTTACCGCGACCGGACCGGGCGCGTCCGACGCTGCCTGAGGGCTACGGCCTGCCTACCACGACCGACGGCATGCTTGGCTGGGAGCAGGTTGACCAACGCCTGCGGGTGTCCAAGCACTACTGGTTGGCCACAGTCCGACCCAACGGCACTCCGCACGTGGTTCCTCGCTGGGGTGTCTGGCTCGATGGCCGGTTCTACTACGACGGCGCACCGACGACGCGCCACGTACGCAATCTTGATCACAACCCGGCATGCACGCTCACGCTCGAAAGCGGCACCGAGGTCGTGATCGTCGAAGGCAGATCGATGGCGATACGCGCCGAGCCCGATGACCTGGGCGCCCGGCTGTCTCGCGCCTTCCAGAAGTACCGCCCGGGCTATGCACCGGAGCCAACCTCGTGGGCGGGCCAGGACGGTGGTGGACTGCGGGTCATCGTTCCGAAGCGCGTGCTGGCGTGGTTCGCGTTTCCACAAGACTGCACACGGTTCACTTTCCCGGATATCAGCTAGCGCCGGGGCCATGCACGTGGCGGCCCGTGGTTGACCGTCCGGTCAAGGGATCGCCTTGGCCGTCACGGGATAGCGGTCGCTCGGCTCGATCAGCCCCGTTGAGGCAACTCCTGCAGTATCCATTCGTTCCCGTCTGGATCGGCGAAGGTGACGAAGGTTCCCCACGGCTGGAGGTCGGGCTCAGTGGCGTCGACCCCGTTCGCGAGCAACTGAGCGTAGGCGGCCGCGGCATCGCCGATGACGACCTGGATGCCTTTCTGTGTGCCTGGGTCCATCGCCGTCAATCCCTTGCCGAACGCGATCGAACAGGCCGATCCGGGCGGGGTGAGCTGCACGAAACGGATCGCATCGCTCACGGTCTGGTCGTGGTCGGCGTGGAACCCGACCTGGTCAACGTAGAACCGCTTAGCGCGGTCGACATCAGTGACGGGTAGGAAGATCAGCTCAATTTTCCAGTCCATGGAGTTGACCGTATGAGCTGGGTCTGACAACAACGACATCCGGCATTTCCGCCCGGTCGCCGATCCCACCCGGGCGACCGCCCGCTGACTGGGCCGCGTACGGGACGAACAAGATCACCCGGCCGCGAAGCCAGCCGCAGATCGGCAAACACGTCGTAACCGGGTCCCCTTCTGGGCATCGCGCTGGGCCGTCAACCGTCAATCTTCGAGGTCGAACGCGTCATGGAACGCTCGTGTCAAGTCGTGCTCCTGGTCCTCCATCAGCGCACCGATGGGACGCACCAGCGCCTCCCGTGGGATGGTGACAATGGAGTCCAGGTTGACCACCGATTCGTGATCGAGACCATTGCGTTGCCCAACCGGCACCTCGCTGCGCAGGCCCCGTACCGTGCTGGTGATCGGTGCGACCGTAACAAGTGCGCGCACCGCCCTCACTTCCTCGCGGGTGAGCACGAGCACCGGGCGTGTCTTGTCGAGTCGAGCCAGCCAGATCGGGTGCATCAGTCGAGCTCTGACCACACCTGATTGGCATTACGCGTCGCCCACACCCCGTACGCGTCGGATTCCAGGTCCGGGTTGGCGCTATCGGCGTAAGTCTGCGCATCCCGCTCGGCGGCGCGCCGTCGAATCTCCCGCTTGATCACGCGGTTGATCACGTCGGCCCGGCTGCCTCCGCTGGCGTGGGCCGCCTGGTCGACGAAAGCGGCCAGATCGTCATCGACTCGAATTGTCATCTGCACGGACATACCATGACCATACCATTCCGGTATGGACCGCAAGCGTCCGCTGGCCCCGCTGTGCCGCCGGTCCCAGTCGCCACCGGGTCTCACTGATGAATCCCATTCGACGCACCGAAAGACGTGCCCGGACAGGGCCCTCATACGGGACGGCAACGGCTGGCCGGGCGATCCGAGAGGGGCCGTTGAACCGGGACCGGACCGTCTTTCGCATACCGGTCGAGTTGCGGGCATTGCTGAGAAAGTTGTTGCCCGGTTCTGTCAGC
>JBDTDN010000124.1:0-4794 GCA_039923055.1 Jatrophihabitantaceae bacterium | reverse complement strand
GTCGGGTTCCCCGCTCGCCGGTCAGACGCTGCGTAGCGCGCGTGTGCACGATCGCACCGGCACCCTGGTGTTAGGCATGCGGCATCCGGGTGACACGTTTCGGACCAACCCGCCGCCAACCGCGCAGATCGCCGCCGGGGATGTGCTGATCGTGATCGGGGACGCCGAACAGGTTCGGGCGTTACGAACGCTCGCCGGCGTGCCAGCGGGCTGAGTGACCCGTTGACGCTTGCACGTCGGCTGGCGGGCACATCGTCTGTTTCCGAACGGAATACTGCCGCCGCGTAGTCAGAACCTGTGGGGTTTCCCGGAGGACGTCAGGGATGTGGCGCATCCGGAAGGCGGCTACTGGTCATCGACCGAAGTCTTACGGGTATTGTCCTGGCTTATCAAGCACCCGATCGCGGAACCTTCGGCGACGAGACGATGCGTGCGCCACACGCCGCCGACACACGCCGCCGACACGTGTGGCCAGCCGCCGGCGGGTCCGTCAACGTTTGAAGTGGCCGAGCTGTCCGAAGTGGCCTGGTGGGCGCTGAGTCCACTGGGTCGCGTGCGGCAGTAGGGCTCCTGCCACTGCAACCCCGATAGTGATCGCGAGGACGATCGCGACCAGTCGGCGTCCGCGGCCTGCTGAGCGGTGGCGCAGTTCTTGCCAACTCTTCGCTGCGGCCGCTTGGATGTGGCCTAGGACGTGAATGGTCATGGCGCTGACCCAGACGATGAAGCTGGCCTGGTGGGCGGTCAGCAGAAAGCCACCATCACGCGAGTGGGTCGCGAGCAAGCCGATACCTGTGCCCAGTACGGCAAGACTGCTGATGATCACGATGGGTCCGAGCACCCGCAGCACGATGTGCGGGGGGCCTTTTTTCACGTAGGTGGGTTTGCCGCTGTAGTAGCCGAAGAACCGGTAGATCGTCGTCGCACACTTCCAGACCACCGGCCCGACGAGCATGGTTCCAAGAAAGATGTGGAGCGTGATCATTCCCTGTACGTCGAGGATGGTGTATCCCTCGACGGCGAGCATGACCAGCAGCACCATGCCGGTCATCGAGGTCAGACGGGAGTTGTTTTCGACGCCTGGCACATCGGTCGGAGGTTCGCCGACGGTAATGGTCTGAGTACCTGATTCGCTCATCGGCGGAAGTGTTGCGCACGCGGTGGACTCTCGGAGAAATTGAGAGGATCTGCAGAGGATTTACTTCGCTGACCGCCACAATCGCGTGCAGCCGAAGCCAGAGCGGTACCACTGTTCGAGGCCCGCGAAACGAAGGTTGGCAGACCTTAGGTGGGAAAGGTTAATGTGGGAAGGGACACGGTGAAGGTGGTGTCGCCGGGGCTGCTGTTCGCGTGGATCGTGCCGTTGTGGGCTTGCACGATCGCGGCGACGATGGCCAGCCCGAGGCCGCTTCCTTCAGGACTTGACCGGGCGGTGTCGGCGCGCACGAACCGGTCGAAGATGTGAGGCAAGGTGCCCTGGTCGATCCCTGGGCCGGTATCGGCGATGGTCAGGACGACTTGCCCTGCTTCGAGCTTGCGTAGTGTCGTCAGGATCGTCGTCTCCGGTGGCGTGTGGATCCGGGCGTTGGCCAGCAGGTTTGCCAGGATCTGGTGCAGAGCGCGAGGGTCGCCGAGGACGTGAACCTCGTCTTCGGCCAGGTCTAGTTGCCAGTGATGATCGATGCTGGTAACTCGGGCGTCACTGACTGCGTCGAGAACGATGTGGGTGAGATCCACGTCGATTTGCTCGAGTTCGCGGCCTGAGTCCAGACGAGCGAGCAGTAGCAGGTCCTCGACGAGGTGTCCCATCCGGTCGGATTCAGCGGCGATCCGTGACAGGGCTTCGGTCACCGGCGTCGGCAGGTTATTCCCGCTGACGCGTTGGGCGTATTCGGCGTGGCTGCGGATGACGGCGACGGGTGTGCGCAGTTCGTGGCTGGCGTCGGCGATGAATGTGCGTAGCCGATCTTCGCTGGCGTGACGGTCGTGCAGTGCTGATTCGACGTGTTCGAGCATGTGGTTGAACGCATCGGCGACCTGACCAGCTTCGGTGTTCGGTGCGGCGACGGCGACTCGTTGGGGCAGCGATACCGTACCGGTCGAGAGCGGCAGATCGGATACCTCACGTGCAGTGGCAGCGACTCGGTTAAGCGGACGGAGTGATACGCGCACACTGGCCGCACCGATGGAGCCGGTGATCAACAGTGCTATGGCGAAGACGCTGGTTTCGATGAGCAGCAGTCGGGTGATCGTCACGTCTACGGAATGCTCCGGGAGCCCGGTGATGAGGATGTCGCCGTCGTCGCCGGCCATCGCCGTGATCCGGTACTCCCCGAGCTCGGGCAGGTGGATGGTGTGTGGGCTCGACGTGGACTTCAATCCGGCAAGTATCTCGCGGGTAGCGGGGGTGATCGTCGGGCCGTTCGTGTCGTCGGCGTCTTGCGGTACGACTTGAGCCGCGGTGACCTCGCCGTTCATGACCCGGGCGCCGAGGGTTCCGGCGGCTTGCCCTTGCACGGTGCCGATCTGGTCGATGTTGTCCGCGTCGTGGTCGTCGGGGTGTTCCAGGCTGACGGAGAATCTGTCGCCTGCGACGGTGAGTTGCTGGTCGAGGCGTTGGATGAGGAACCCGCGAAGTGCGAAGGCGGTGACGCCGGCGACGGCGGCTGAACTGAGGATCAGCAGACTCAGCAGCAGCGCGAGGATCTGGAAGCGAAGACTGCGACCACGCAGTGTCAGAGCATTACGCAGTCTTGGGCGAGGCTTGGCGCTCATGCCGGTTTGAGGACGTAGCCGACCCCACGCACGGTGTGGATCATCGTCGGTCGCCCGGCGTCGATCTTTTTGCGTAGGTAGCTGATGTAGAGCTCAACGACGTGGGCGCTGCCGCCGAAGTCGTAGTCCCAGACCTGGGTGAGGATCTGGTTCTTGGACAACACCTTGCGGGGGTTGCGCATCAGGAATCGGAGCAACTCGAACTCGGTCGCGGTGAGATCAATCGATTCCTGCCCGCGCCACACCTCGTGGGCGTCCTCAACCATGACCAGGTCGCCGATGGTGATCGCGGAATCGGTGTCGGCGTGCGTCAGTCCGGCTCGGCGGACCAGTCCGCGCAGGCGTGCCGCCACCTCCTCCATGCTGAACGGTTTGGTGACGTAGTCATCACCCCCTGCACGGATACCGGCCACCCGATCCTGCACGGCATCGCGGGCAGTCAGGAAGAGCACGCAGAGGGTCGGGTCCAGGCTACGGAGCCGACGCAGCACTTCGAAGCCGTTGATGTCCGGTAGGCCGATATCGAGAACGACGGCGTGTGGCTGGAATTGTTCGGCGATCTGGATCGCGTCGAGTCCGGTGAGGCTGAATCGGGCCTGCCACCCGTCCAGCGTCAGCAGCCGCGTCAGTACGTCGGCCAGTTGCGGCTCGTCGTCGACAATGAGCACCCGCAGCGCTGCCGAGTTCGTCGGCTCGAAGGGCGAGTGGGATTCGGCCGCATTGGTGCTCACAATGCTGCAGTGTGGCACGCAATCCTCTGCGGACCCTCTGAGTCTGCTCAGTCGACCAGGTTTGTCCTTCATCTCATCAACACACAGCGATGGCAGAGGAATTGGAGAAAATTGGACCGAATACTGATTGCTATGACTGCCGCGTTGTATCGAAGCCGCGCCCCGCACCGGGCGCCCGCTCGGCCCCGCATCGAACTGCACCCGATGGCTGCGCTGGCGATGATCGGAGTTGGCGGTGCGGCGGTGATTCTGCTGTGGCTGCAGGACACGGTTTATGTCAGCGGGCTGGGGGACTGGCTCACCAACGCCGGGCGTATCGCCGGTCTGCTTGCCGGATATGCGATCGTGGTTCTGCTCGCGCTAATGGCCCGCATCCCTGCCCTTGAGCGTGGTCTGGGCGCGGATCGTCTTGCGCGCTGGCATGCGATGGGCGGCCGCTACACCGTGAGCCTTGCGGTGGCGCACACGCTGCTGATCATTTGGGGCTACGCTGTCACCGCGCACACCAACGTCGTGCATGAGACGACGTCACTGGTCCTGACCTATCCCGACGTCCTGATGGGGACCGTCGCGCTGTTGCTGTTCGTCGGTGTCGCGATCGCCTCGGCCCGCGCCGCACGCCGCAGGCTGAGTTATGAGACGTGGCACTTCATCCACCTCTATACCTACCTTGCATTGGCGCTCGCGTTCAGTCACCAATTCTCCACGGGCGCCGATTTCGTCTCCAACACCAACGCACGCTGGCTCTGGTCCGCGCTCTACATCACGGTCGGTGCGCTACTGCTTTGGTACCGGCTGATCACACCGATCCGCGCCGCGTTCCGGCACCAGCTTCGTGTAGTCGAAGTACGCCGGGAGAACGCCGACGTCGTCACCGTCTACATCACCGGCCAACACCTTGACGAACTCGGCGCCGAAGCCGGCCAATTCTTCCGCTGGCGGTTTCTCACCCGCGAGCTGTGGTGGGCCGCCAACCCGTACTCGCTATCGGCAGCTCCTCGCCCCGACATGCTGCGCGTCACGGTCAAGATCGCCGGCTCACACAGCGCGGCACTGCTTGCCCTGGCACCCGGAACAAGAATTCTCGCCGAGGGTCCCTACGGCGTGTTCACCGCCTCGCGACGTACGCACCGCAAGGTGCTGCTGCTAGCGGGCGGGGTCGGTATCACCCCGCTGCGAGCGCTCTTCGAGACGCTGCCGGGCCATCCCGGCGACATCACGATGATCTATCGCGCCAACACCAGCGACGACCTCGTACTGCGGCAGGAATTGGACTGGATCGCACGAG
>JBDTDN010000123.1:0-3959 GCA_039923055.1 Jatrophihabitantaceae bacterium | reverse complement strand
TGCGGTGGTCCTGGCATCGGGACTCCCTGGATCTACTGGAGTCCGTGGACCCGGAACTGTGGGCCGCGTCGGCCCACGACCCGACCCGGATGTTGGGCTGGGTCAGTGCCGAACGGCTGGCGCAGCTGTCCCGTGACCGCAAGTTCCTGCGCCGGCTCGAGGACGTCCATGACGACCTGACCGACTACCTCACCCAGCCGCGCTGGTACCAAAGGGAACAAAACAGGCGGAGCGAACGCGCTGCGCCGATCGGTCAGGTCGCAAGCTCCCTTCCGTCACAGGGTCAGGTCGCAAGCTCCCTTCCGTCACACGGTCAGGTCGCAAGCTCCCTTCCGTCACAGGGTCAGGTCGCAAGCTCCCTTCCGAAAGCAATCGGCTACTTCTCCCCGGAATTCGGGATCACCGAGGTGCTCCCGCAGTACTCCGGCGGCCTGGGCATCTTGGCCGGCGATCACCTGAAGGCCGCAAGCGACCTGGGCGTGCCGATCATCGGCGTCGGGCTGCTCTACGGCGCCGGCTACTTCCGGCAGTCGCTGTCGCGAGATGGCTGGCAGCTGGAGCACTACCCAGCGTTGGACCCACAGGGTCTGCCGATCTCGGCGCTGTACGACGGCGACGGGAACCCGGTGCGGGTCGCGCTCGACCTGCCCGAGGGCCGGCGACTGCACGCGCAGGTCTGGGTGGCGAAGGTCGGCCGCGTCCCGCTGCTCATGCTCGACAGCGATATCGAGGAGAATGACGCCGCGGCCCGGCAGGTCACCGACCGGTTGTACGGCGGCGAGGCAGACCATCGCCTGGAGCAGGAACTGCTGCTCGGCGTCGGGGGCGTGCGGGCGATCCGGGCATACTGCGCTGTCACCGGAATGCCCGCACCTGAGGTCTTTCACACGAACGAAGGACATGCCGGCTTCCTCGGCGTCGAGCGCATTCGTGAACTCATCACTGGGGGCGCCCCCGGCAGTGAGGGCGTAGCCGCCGGCGGGTATGCCCTCAGCTTCGACGAGGCACTGCAAGCCGTCCGCGCCGGCACCGTGTTCACCACCCACACGCCGGTGCCTGCCGGAATCGACCGCTTCGATCGAGAACTCGTCGCTGCGCACCTGGCGGGCATGCCGGGCGTGCCCGTCGAACGCATCCTTGATCTGGGCGCCGAGCAGGATCCGACGATCTTCAACATGGCGCACATGGGATTACGGCTGGGCCAGCGTGCCAACGGCGTCTCCCTGCTGCACGGTGCGGTCAGCCGTGGAATGTTTGCCGATCTGTGGCCGGGGTTCGACGAGGCTGACGTTCCGATCAGCTCGATCACCAACGGCGTCCACGCCCCGACGTGGATGGCGCGGGACATCCTGGAGATCGCTGAGCGTGAGGTCGGCGTCGAGGTCGTCGCCGAGGGCGGTGGCTGGGATGCCATCGACAAGGTGGCCGACAGCGAGTTGTGGCGGGTGCGCGGCGTGCTGCGCGAGCGGCTGGTCGTCGAGATCCGTCGCCGTATGCACGAATCGCTGCTGCAGCGGGGAATGAGCGAGCTGGAGCTGGGTTGGACGGCGAGCGCGTTCGACCCGGACGTGCTCACGATCGGTTTTGCGCGCCGCGTCCCGTCGTACAAGCGGCTGACGTTGATGTTGCGCGATCCGGATCGGCTGCGTGCGCTGCTGCTGGACCCGCAGCGTCCGGTGCAGATCGTTATCGCCGGCAAGAGCCATCCCGCTGACGACGGCGGCAAGCAGTTGATCGCGCAGATGGTGACATTCGCGGACGATCCGGCCGTGCGGCACCGCATCACGTTCCTGCCCGACTACGACATCGGGATGGCGCGGTACCTGTACTGGGGCGTGGACGTCTGGCTGAACAATCCGCTGCGCCCGCTGGAGGCGTGCGGCACGTCCGGGATGAAGGCGGCGCTGAACGGCGCACTGAACCTGTCGATCCTGGACGGCTGGTGGGACGAGTGGTTCGACGGCGAGAACGGCTGGGCGATCCCGACCGCGGACGGCGTCATCGATGCCGATCGGCGCGACGACATCGAGGCGACCGCGCTCTATGACCTGATCGAGAACCAGGTGGCGCCGCGCTTCTACGACCGTGACAGTGCCGGCCTGCCCACGCGGTGGGTGCAAATGGTGCGGCACACGCTGAAGACGCTCGGCCCGAAGGTGCTGGCCAGCCGGATGGTCGAGGACTACGTGCAGCAGCTGTATGCCCCGGCGGCGGCGTCCGCTGCGCGAATGACCGACGACGGGTTCGCTCCGGCACGCGCCCTGGCAGCGTGGCGCTCGCGGGTCGTGGATGCCTGGCCCGGTGTGTCGGTGTTGTACGTCGACTCACAACTGACCGGCGAGGCTGCCGCAGGCGGGGGACCGATGCTCGGTGGCGCGTTGAGCCTGCGGGCGGAGGTGGTGCTCAACGGGCTCTCGGTGGACGACGTCGTCGTGCAGGCGGTGTACGGCGCGGTCGACACCGATGATCGGCTGCTGGAATCCTCGACGGTCCCGCTGGTCGCGGCCGCCGGTGGCGACGGGACGCTCTGGTTCGAAGGCACCGTCCCGCTGCAACGGACCGGCGCGTTCGGCTACACCGTCCGCGTCCTGCCCAAGCACGCCTCGCTGGCCTCTTCGGCCGAACTAGGACTCGTCGCCACGGCCTGAATTGACCTGACACCCTTGCCGATCAAGCCAGTGGCTTGCGGCCCGCTGCGCAGATCATCGGGGCCGTGGACAGATCCAGACGCCCGGACGCAACGTTGGCCAGGTGCAGGTCGATCTCGGCATCGGTAGCCAGGTCGGCTTGGACCAACTGGTCCCGGATCTGTCGGACGGTCGCGGCTTCAAGCACCGCGCAGGCCGGGGACGTCACGGGGAAGTAGGCGTCGGCACGGATATCGATCAGCCCGGCATCCCGCAACCGTCGAGGGAGTGTGCGGCCGAAGGCGAGGTCCGCACCTCGTCCGGCCATCAGGGTGCGGAACCCGCGCCGAATGCGATTCGCGAGTTCCTGCTCCGGACCGAACTCGTCCAGACACAGCAGCGGCTGCAGGGCTGGATCGGCGTCCTCGACGAACAGCCAGCCGCCGGGTTCGAGCGCGCTGACCATCGTGGCCAGCGCCTGATCGCGCGCCGGTACGTGGACCAGCACGAGCCGCGCGTGGACCAGGTCGAACAGCCGGTCGGGTGCTGGGTCGGCGCCGACGTCGTGCACGCGCGTCTGGAACGGCGCGTCAGCGGCCAGCCAGGACAGGTCGAGGTCGGTCGCCAGCACCTGGCCAGTGGCGCCCACGTGGTCAGCCAGCCAGGTCGGGACTGCCGCGCTGCCCGCACCCACCTCCCAGCAGTGCCAGCCGGAGCGGATGCCGAGTGCCTGGATGTGCGCGAACGTCGCGAGATCGAACAGTTCGGCGAAGGCGGCGAAGCGTTCGCCAGCCTCGGGCCGGGCGTTGTCCAGCAGGTAACCCTCCGTGCTGTCCGTGCCGCCGATGCTCACGCGCGTCGGTCGGTGGCCGCGAGGATCAGCGCGGCCAACGCCTCGCGGGCATCGCGATCCAGTGCCGGACTCTCCAGCGCGGCGCGCGCCTCGGTGGCCCGCTGGCTGATCCGCTGTTCGACCTGCGCCAGCGCGCCGGTGGAGACGATCACCTCGCGCAGCGCCGCCACACCGTTGTCGTCCAAGGCCCGATCGCCGAGTTCGTGCCGCAGCAACTGCGCCTCGACGGTGGAGGCGGCATCCATCGCCAGCGCGACGAGCAGGGTACGCTTTCCCTCCCGTAGATCGTCGCCGGCGGGCTTGCCGGTCTCGGACGGATCGCCGAACACACCTAGCACGTCATCGCGGAGTTGGAAGGCCTCGCCGAGCGGAATGCCATATGCGGTCAGGGCGTCGAAGACTTCCTGCGGCGCTCCGGCCACCGCAGCGCCGAGGTGCAGCGGGCCCTCGACGGTATATTTGCTGGTCTTGAACTTTGC
>JBDTDN010000122.1:0-3410 GCA_039923055.1 Jatrophihabitantaceae bacterium | reverse complement strand
AGTCTGTCATCGGCTATAACCGGATGAATCAGATCCTCCACTCGACCTGCTCAGGTCACCGCATACGGACAGATCTGCGCGCCGTCGGAGAAGGCGACGGCCTTGAGCCCGTCGCGCAGAACGACGGATAGGGTGCGGCTGGGCCCGGTGCTGCGGGACGATCGTTCGCGGTGTGGCAGAGGCCTGCTCAGGCTCAGGCTCAGGCGCGAACGCGGCAGTTATTGCCGGGTGGTTAGCGCTGCGCGCCTTGCCGTCGCAGCGCCGTGGATCGTGCTGCTGCTGCTCGGCACCCGCTCGAGCACGCTCTCGGTCTACGACAGCAAGGCCGGCGCCGTCCTGCTCGCTGCCGGCGCCGCGGTGTGCGTGCTGGCGTACCGGCTGATGCTGCGCATCGGGCGGCTACCGGATGAGGCTCGGGTGCTGCGATGACGGCGCTCGCTGGGGCGCTGCTCGGATTGATCGCTGCGGCTGGCGTACTGATCGCGGTACGGGCCGCGCCGCCGCTGCGTCCGATCCGACTCGCCGACCGTCTCGCGCCCTACCTTGGTGATGTGCCCCCGCCATCACGGCTGCTGGCGCGTGCGTCCGCGACGAGCACGCCGTTCGTCGTGGTACGCCGTCTATTCGGTCCTGTACTGGCAGAGGCGACCGGCCTGTTGGATCGGCTGGTCGGCGGAGGTGCTTCGGTCCGCCGACGGCTGGCGGGCACCGGCCGGCACATGTCCGTCGAGGAATTCCGCATGGAGCAGGTCGTGACCGGCGCGTGCGGGATGGCCTTCGGCACCCTGCTCATCGTGGTTGGTGGTATCGCTGCCGGCCACGTGAACGTCCTACTGGCCATCGTTGCCGCCGCATTCGGGGCGGTAGCCGGGGTGCTCGGCCGGGACTGGTGGTTGTCCCGTGAACTGGCCCGCCGCGAGCACACGATGCTCGCCGAATTCCCTGTCGTAGCGGACCTGCTCGCGCTGGCGGTCGTGGCCGGCGAAGCGCCGCCTGATGCACTGCGCCGGGTCTGTCGACTGACTGGCGGTGAGTTAGCACGAGAACTGGAGATGGCCCTGGACCAAGCGCAGGCCGGAAAGTCGCTGGTTGGTGCCCTCACCGAACTGGCTGACCGCACCACTCTGGAGCCGTTCTCCCGCTTCATCCAGGGGTTGGTCGTGGCGGTCGAGCGCGGCACGCCCCTTGCCGAGGTGCTGCGCGCGCAGGCAGCGGACGTCCGGGAGATGAGCAAGCGCGCGCTGCTCGAGGCCGGTGGGCGTTCGGAAATCACGATGCTCGTCCCGGTCGTGTTCCTGATCTTGCCGGTGACTGTCCTGTTCGCCCTGTACCCAGGCCTGCTGACGCTGACGTCCCTAACGCATTGAGCTGACCTACTGACCCGGCATCACGATCCAAGGAGGAAGACATGTTCGAGTTCATGACGATCTGGCTGATCAGGGCGTGGGATCGAGTCCGTCACGAGCCCGAGCGCGGCGACGTGCCGGGGTGGGTCATGGTCACCGTGATGTCCGCGATTCTCGTGGTGGCAATCCTGGGCGTCTTCGAACCGCAGATCAAGGATGCGATCGGTAGCGCCATCGACTCGGTGTCCAACAGCAAGTAGATGGCTGACCGGGACCGGCCTTACGCGGACGACGGCGGTGCGGCGGTCGTCGACTTCGTGATGGTGTCCGTGCTGTTGGTGTTTTTGCTGTTCGCCGTACTGCAGGTGGCCGTCTACGTCTACTCCAAGAACGTCATCGGCGCGGCTGCCGCGGACGGGGCCCGGTACGGCGCCAATGCCGGCGTGGACCCGACCGAGGGCGGCCGCCGAGCGGACGCGTTGATCGGCACCGGACTCAATCCTGAGATTGCGGCGGCGATCCCGTGTACCGGCTCCGCTTCGGTCGACGCGGCGTCGGGCTTGCCGGTGACGACGGTGCGCTGCCACGGCCACCTGAAGTTGCTGTTCCTGCCGCTGTCCGCGCCGATCACCATCGACGTGCGATCATCCGCGCTCCGCGAGCAGACGCCGTGACCGCCTGGCTGCGCGCCAGGATCAGGAGCAGCGGCAAACCTGCCGACCGAAGTAGCGGCGAACATACCGACGGTGGCAGCGCGATCGTCGAGTTCGTCTTCGTGGCGGTGGTCGTCATGGTGCCGCTCGTTTATCTGCTCGTCGCGGTGGCGGCGGTCCAGCGCACCCAGTTGGCCGTCACCCAGGCCGCGCGCGAGGCTGGCCGCGCCTTCGCGACCAGCGCGACATCCGCGCAGGCTCCGGCGCGGGTTCGCGCGGCAGTCCGGATCGCACTTGCCGATCAGGGCCTGCCGGACGACGCGCAGACGCGTTTCGTCGCCCTCGGCAGCGGGTGTGACGCGGCGTCGATCGTGCCCGTACTGACGGCCGGTGCACAGTTCGCCGTGTGCGTGAGCCGGCGCGTCGATCTACCCGCGGTCCCCTCGGTCGTACAGGGACGTGGCATCACGGTCGTCGGTAGGTACATGGTGCACGTCGATGAGTTCCGGGCGACGTCGTGACGCACGCGGACGAGGACGGCTCGACGATCCCGCTGATCTTGGTGTTCTTCCTGGTGGCGTTGATGGTTGTCGCTGGCGCGGTCACCGCTGGCGAGGCGTTCGTCCACCAACGCGATCTGCAGGATGTCTGTGACGGGGCGGTTGCCGCCGCCGCCGCGAGCGCGCTCGACTTGGACCGTTCGGCTGCTCCGGGCGCGGGTAGTGATGCCGATTTCGGCGCGGCGCAGGCGGCGGTTGACAGTTACCTGCAGCGCGACCAGTTGGGTACCGAGGTCCGTATCCGCGCTGCCCTGACCGATGATCTGCAGACCTTGACGTTGTATTGCACGCAGACCCGTCCGGTCGCGTTCGGCGCGATGTTCGGCTTCGGGGACGGTATCCACCACAGCACCACGTCAGCCGCCCGCGTCCCACTCGGTTGACGCGCACGATGCCGGCAGGTGTCCGCCGACCGACCGGCGCGCTCGGCTCGCGTAACGTGGACCGTCGTGGACGTCGCAGCAGAACTCAAGGAACTGTCGGCAACTCTCGCGAGCATCGAGAAGGTTCTCGATCTGGACAAACTGCGTCGCGAGGCGGCCGAACTTGAGCAGCAGGCGTCCGCGCCCGACCTGTGGGACGACCCGGACAAGGCGCAGAAGGTGACCTCGCGCCTGTCGTACGCGCAGGGCGAGATCCGTCGGGTCGAGGACCTACGCCGGCGTACCGATGACGCCGCCCTGCTGTGGGACATGGCCGAAGAAGCCGACGACGCGGACTCCCGTGCCGAGGCAGAGGCCGAAGGCGTCGGATTGCGCAGGGCGATCGACGAACTGGAGGTCCGCACCCTGCTCTCCGGACCGTATGACGCACGCGGACGAGGACGGCTCGACGATCCCGCTGATCTTGGT
>JBDTDN010000121.1:0-4518 GCA_039923055.1 Jatrophihabitantaceae bacterium | reverse complement strand
CGGCGACGACGGGCGCTCCGGCGGCAACGGATCGGCGCTGGTCGGTCTGGCCACGACCGGAGCGGCCAACTTCGCGATGTTCACCGAGTTCGCCACGATCGGATTCCTGCTGGTCGTGGTCGTCGCGTTGTTCTGCGGTGATACCGTCGCCAGCGAGGCAAGCTGGTCCTCACTTCGCTATTTGCTGTCGATGCCGATCCCGCGCGCACGGCTGCTGCGGCAAAAGCTCATCGTCGCGCTGACGCTGAGCTTCGGTGCGAACCTGCTGGTGCCAGCCTGGTCGATGCTCGTCGGCGGAGTCTTCTTCGGTTGGGCGCCTGCGCACTCGCCGGTCGGTGGCACGCTGACGGCCGCCGATGCGATCGGCCGGTTGGCGATCGTCGTGATCTATGCCTGTATCCAGTCGCTCGTGGTCGCGGCGCTGGCGTTCCTGCTCAGCGTCAGCGTCGACAACCCGCTCGGCGCGGTCGGTGGTGCGACGATGCTCGTCGTCGTTTCGAACATCATCGACCAGATCACAGCTCTGGACCCGTACCGCCGCTACCTGCCCACACACTTCCAGTACTCATGGTTGGACGCATTGGGACCGAACATCGTCTGGGACGACATGCTCCGCGGTACCGGGTTAGCGTTGATCTACGCGGCGATCTTCTTCGCGGTCGCGTGGTTGCGCTTTGACCGCAAGGACATCACCAGCTGATGTGTGCCGTCGGGAGGAATCGAACCTCCCACATCGCCCATGCTCGACTGCCGCACCGATCGGTGCCGTCTGCTGGCGGTCTCCCACCGTCGCATCCAGGGCCGGCACCTGATTCAACCACCGGGCAAAGGGGTTCTGTTCCTGATGTGGCCGGAATCGCAGCGGGATCCACCGCGTGACGCAGACCGATCCGCCGGTGGGCGCACGGCAAGTGACCGTTGCGGTAGCACGAATTGAGCGGTGGATAGACGGCTTCGGCGAACGCCACGGCCGGTTCACGGCCTCGGGCGACGAGCGGGTGCTGCTGACCGGGTCCGACGGTGCGCGTGCGTGGCTGGAACTGCCCTGGCTGCCGCGATCTTGTGCAGACGCGCCGAGCGACGACGGCGTACCTGCACAAGATCAGCTCGGCGCGCTGATCGCCGACGCCACTCGCGCGTTGCGCATTGGCGTGATCCTGGTCCGGCGCGGCGGCCACGCGGTCGGCGTCTTCGACGGCCCAGAGTTGATCGCGTCCAAGGTCGGCACGTCCTACGTCCAGGGCACCACCAAGGCCGGCGGTTGGTCACAGCACCGGTACGCCAACCGCCGCGACAATCAGGCCGCAGCCGCCTTCGCCACGGCGGCGGACGTGGCGGCGCGAATCCTGCTGCCGGACGTCGGCCGGTTGGACGTACTCGTGCGCGGCGGTGACCGTGCCGCCGTCGACGCCGTGCTGGCCGATCAGCGGCTTGCCCCGTTGCGCAGCCTGCACACCGGGCCGTTGCTGGCGGTACCGGACCCGCGCCTTCGAGTCCTGCAGGCGGCGCCGAAACAGTTCCAGGTGGTCCGGATCAGCCTCGTCCCGTAAGGGAAAGATGGCAGAGTCCGTGAGGGACAGCCAGTACGGGAATCAGGTTACGGGCGGCCGAGTGCGCGGTAGTGCCAGCCGGCTTCGCGCCACTGGACAGGGTTGAGCACGTTGCGGCCGTCGACGAGGTTGCGCTTGGCCACCAGGTCGCCGATGGTGTCCGGGGACATCGTCTTGAACTCGTCCCATTCGGTCAGCAGCATGACGATGTCCGCACCGGTAACGGCATCAATCAGCGAGTCCACGTAGGTCAGCTCAGGATGAGCCTGGCGCGCGTTGTCCATCGCTTGCGGGTCGTAGATGACGACCGACCCGCCCCGGCGCCCGATCGAGGCAGCAACGTCGAGCGCGGGGGAGTCGCGGATGTCGTCGGAGTTCGGCTTGAATGCCGCCCCGAGGACGGCAACCTTGGTGCCCCGGTAGGACCCGTCGACTAGGTCCAGGCCGATATCGACCGTTCGTGCCCGGCGGCGCAGGTTGATCGCGTCGACCTCGTTCAGGAACGCGACGGCCTGGTCCACACCGAGTTCGCCGGCGCGGGCGATGAACGCGCGGATGTCCTTGGGCAGGCAGCCACCGCCGAAACCGAGGCCGGCGTTCAGGAAGCGACGACCGATACGCGCATCGTGCCCGATTGCCTCGGCCAACTTGGTGACATCCGCGCCGGTGACCTCACAGACCTCGGCCATCGCATTGATGAAAGAGATCTTCGTTGCCAGGAAGGAGTTTGCGGCGACTTTGACAAGCTCGGCGGTCGCGAAATCGGTGCGGACGATCGGTGTACCCGCCTCGACCACCGGACCGAACGCGGCGCAGATCTGCTCGTACGCCCAGTCCGAGTGCACACCAAAGACGAGCCGATCCGGATGAAGGGTGTCCTTGACTGCATAGCCCTCACGTAGGAACTCGGGGTTCCAGGCCAGTTCGACGTCCTTGTTAGGCGCCAACTCGAGCAGTAGCTGCTCCATGCGGACGGCCGTTCCGGCGGGAACCGTGGACTTGCCGACGACCAGGACCTTGCGGGTCAGGTGGGGTGCGAGCGAGGAGAACGCTGCCTCGACGTACGTCATGTCAGCTGCGAGTTCGCCCTTGCGCTGGGGGGTGCCGACACAGATGAAGTGGACGTCCGCGAACTCGGCAACCTCTTCAAAGGAGGTGGTGAACCGCAGCTTCCCCGAGCCGATGTGCTTGGCGAGCAGTTCTGGAAGCCCAGGCTCGTAGAACGGGATCTCGCCACCCCTCAACCGATTGATCTTGGCCTCATCGACATCCAGGCCGATCACATCGAAGCCCAGCTCGACCATGCAGACGGCGTGGGTGGCACCGAGGTAGCCGGTACCGATGACCGAGAGTCTGGGTCGGTCGCTGGTCACAGAGCGTCCCCTGTCTGTTTGTGTGGGATGGGCGCAGGCCGTGCTGCTGAATGGCACTGGTAAACCTCTCGAACAAGATTAGCCGGGTCGGTGGTCCGTCCTCACCGTGCGGGGACCTTGGCGGGTCTGGTAGGGATGAACCTATGGCGACGCACACATCGACAGGCGGCGGGGCAAGCAGATGACCGATGAGGGACAGATCGGACTCACCCAGCGACCTGCCTGGGCGCAATTACGGGCACACTACGACGAATTGAAGAGCATCCACCTGCGTGAACTGTTCGCCCAGGACAGCGCCCGTGGTGAACGGTTGAGCCTGGCAGCCGAGGGGATCTACCTCGACTACTCCAAGAACCGAGTGACCGACGACACGCTGCGGCTGCTGCTCGAGTTGGCCGAGCAGTCCGGGCTGCGCGAACGCATCGATGCGATGTTCAGCGGCGAGAAGATCAACGTCACTGAGGACCGCGCCGTGCTGCATGTGGCCCTGCGCGCGCCGGTCGGTCAGCGTATCGCCGTGGACGGCATCGACGTCGTCCCGGCAGTACACGAGGTGCTCGTCCGGATGCGCGAGTTCACCGAGCAAGTGCGCGCCGGACTCTGGGCCGGACACACCGGCCAGCCGATCCGCAACATCGTCAACATCGGCATCGGCGGCTCGGACCTCGGCCCGGTGATGGCGTACGAGGCGCTGCGGTACTACAGCGCGCGCGAGCTCACGTTCCGGTTCGTGTCGAACGTCGACGGCACCGACTTCGCCGAGGCCACGCGTGACTTGGACCCGGCCGAGACGCTGTTCATCATCTCTTCCAAGACATTCACGACCCTTGAGACGATGACGAACGCCAACACGGCGCGCGAATGGACCCTGGCCGCGCTGCAGGACAAGTCGGCGATCGCCAAACACTTCGTCGCGGTGTCCACGAATGCCGAAGCGGTTGAGGCGTTCGGCATCGACATCATGAATATGTTCGGCTTCTGGGACTGGGTCGGCGGTCGTTATTCGATGGACTCGGCGATCGGGCTGTCCACGATGCTGGCGGTCGGCGCGGATGCGTTCGAGGAACTGCTGGCCGGTTTTCGCGCGATGGACGAGCACTTCCGAACCGTCCCGTTCGAGCAGAATCTGCCGGTACTGCTGGGATTGCTTACCGTCTGGTACACCGACTTCTTCCGAACGCAGACGCAGGCGGTGCTGCCGTACGACCAGTACCTCAAGCGGTTCCCGGCGTACCTGCAGCAACTGACGATGGAGTCCAACGGCAAGCACGTCACGCTGGCCGGCGAGTCCGTCGACTATGCCACCGGACCGGTGTACTGGGGCGAGCCGGGGACGAACGGACAGCACAGCTTCTACCAGCTGATCCACCAGGGAACCGAGCTGATCCCGTGTGACTTCATCGGCTTCACGCACTCGCTCAATCCTTCCGCCGCAGCCGACGGTGGGACGCACCACGACATCTTGACC
Organism: Jatrophihabitantaceae bacterium; assembly: GCA_039923055.1. Classification (GTDB taxonomy): domain Bacteria; phylum Actinomycetota; class Actinomycetes; order Mycobacteriales; family Jatrophihabitantaceae; genus DASXYU01. The sequence goes on along the minus strand of JBDTDN010000121.1, from coordinate 127 downwards.
GCGAATGTGTTCGCTCAGACCGAGGCGTTGGCGTTCGGTAAGACTGCCGAGCAGGTGCGTGCCGAGGGCACGGCTGACTGGCTGGTGCCGCATCGCGTGTTCGAGGGCAACCGGCCGTCCAACACCC
>JBDTDN010000120.1:0-3144 GCA_039923055.1 Jatrophihabitantaceae bacterium | reverse complement strand
GCCACCACCGCAATCGCGGCAGCTGCGATTCGGATCTGTGCGAATCGAGCCTGTGCGATTCGAAAACGCGCGAATCGGACCACTGTGCGCATGGGTTTCCCTCTCCTGAAGCCGAGCGTCATCTTCCAGTGTGCAGGTCGCCCGAACCGGCCGCGCCTACCCGGTCCGGAGCGGGTAGGCGCGTGACCGATGCGCTCGATCCGGGCCGGCCGGAACTCGCCAGCAGCTCAGCTGCCGGATATCGGATAAGTTGCCCGGATGTCGATCTCGGAATAGCTCCGGTGCCTGGTCAACGGATCTGCCGTCATCGCCGCGTCGGTGACCGGCAGCAGCGAATGGGTCTCGTTGCGCATCCGGTAGTAGGCCTCGGCAAAATTGACACCTGCCGCGCGGCCGAACTCGCCATTGTTCGATTCGAGCAGCTTCCGCGCGAACAGGCCGTCGTACCCCTGGCTGACGAAGCAGTCCATCGCGGCGATCTTGCGACCCACCACCGGGGTGATGTCGATGAAGACGTCGTTGCGCACCCCATACAGGCTCAGCCCGTCGACCGCGGCCACCGGCAGCGAGGTGAAGAAGATCTGCTTGACGTCGACTTCGGCGTGGCCGTCAAGATTGCGCAGGTACCTGGCGGCGCTTCCGATGCCGGCCAGCGCCGTCATCGTCGCTGCGGTGTGGGTATTTCCCATGACGACAGGGTTATGCGGATAGTCGCAGATCACGATGTCGGGCTGTTCGTCGGCGACGGTCTGCGCCACCCGGTCGACAACATCCTGCTGGACCGTCGACATCTCATCATCCAGATCGAAGGTGATCAGCTTGCCGATGCCGACGATGTCGGCGGCCCGTTCCAGCTCGTGCTTCTTGTTAGCGATGATGTCCGCCAGCCCTGACCCGGTGAGGGTGGGATCGGGGCTGTCACTGCGCCATTCCTCCGCGTAGGAGTTCGGATGGATCCGGCCGCCGTGGGTCAGGATCAGCGCAACGACCTCGTCCCCCGCGTCGGCATGGCGAGCCAGCGTTCCGCCGCAGTTGGTAACCGTGTCGGCCGGGTGCGCGTAGATCGTCATGATCTTCATCGTGGAGTCCTTCGGGTGGGAGGCTGCTGGTCAACGAGCGTTGCGGGGATCCGCTGCACGGAGTGGAACGCCCCAGTCTCTCGTGCCGTGGTGCGGTTGCCGCGTCTCTACCCGGGTGTGTCGGTGCGGATAGGCGATGCAGTGTCGCCCGGGAACAATCCGCGCACCCGCCGAGTTGTCACCATGTAAGAGTTGAGTCGACTTCGCTCAAGCTTGACAGCCCGCCTGTCAAGACCATCCTTGAGCCGGGTACGCTCAATCCAGTCTGACCACCATCAGCGGTGCCGACCGGCGCCGCGAGAGATAGCAGGAGGAAGTCGCATGTCGCGAGCCGTCGGTATCGACCTCGGCACCACCAACTCGGTCGTCGCCGTTCTGGAGGGCGGCGAGCCGACCGTCATCGCCAACGCTGAAGGGTCGCGCACCACCCCGTCGCTGGTCGCCTTCGCCAAGAACGGTGAGGTGCTGGTCGGGGAGGTCGCCAAGCGGCAGGCCGTCACCAACGTCGACCGCACCATCCGGTCCGTCAAGCGCCACATGGGCGACGGGAGTTGGCACGTCGACATCGACGGCAAGAAGTACACGCCGCAGGAGATCAGCGCCAGGGTGCTGGGCAAGCTCAAGCGCGACGCGGAGGCCTACCTCGGTGAGCCGGTGTCCGACGCGGTCATCACCGTGCCGGCCTATTTCAACGACGGGCAGCGTCAGGCGACCAAGGAGGCCGGCGAGATCGCCGGGCTGAACGTGCTGCGGATCGTCAACGAGCCGACCGCCGCCGCGCTGGCCTACGGACTGGACAAGGGCGACAAGGAGCAGACCATCCTCGTCTTCGACATGGGCGGTGGCACCTTCGACGTGTCGCTGCTGGAGATCGGCGAGGGAGTTGTCGAGGTCAAGGCCACCAACGGCGACAACAAGCTCGGCGGGGACGACTGGGACGACCGGGTGATCGCACATCTGGTGGACAAGTTCAAGGCCGCGCACGGCATCGACCTGGCCAAGGACAAGATGGCCATGCAGCGCATCCGCGAGGCCGCCGAGAAGGCCAAGATCGAGCTCAGCTCCAGCCAGCAGACGTCGATCAACCTGCCTTACATCACCGTCGACGGCGAGAAGAACCCGCTGTTCCTGGACGAGTCGCTGTCCCGCGCGGAGTTCCAGAAGATCACCTCCGACTTGCTGGACCGCTGCCGTACCCCGTTCCACCAGGTGATCAAGGACGCCGGCATCAAGGTCGCCGACATCGACCACGTGGTGATGGTCGGCGGGTCCACCCGGATGCCCGCGGTCACCGACCTGGTCAAGGAACTGACCGGCGGCAAGGAGCCCAACAAGGGCGTCAACCCAGACGAGGTGGTCGCGGTCGGCGCCGCACTGCAGGCGGGCGTGCTGCGCGGCGAGGTCAAGGACGTGCTGCTGCTGGACGTCACGCCGCTGTCCCTTGGCATCGAGACCAAGGGCGGGGTGATGACCAAGCTCATCGAGCGCAACACCACCATCCCGACCAAGCGCAGCGAGATCTTCACCACCGCAGAGGACAACCAGCCGAGCGTGCAGATCCAGGTGTTCCAGGGCGAGCGGGAGATCGCTGCCTACAACAAGAAGCTCGGCATGTTCGAGCTGACCGGCCTGCCGCCGGCGCCGCGCAACGTGCCGCAGATCGAGGTCACGTTCGACATCGACGCCAACGGCATCGTGCACGTCTCTGCCAAGGACCTCGGTACCGGCAAGGAGCAGTCGATGACCATCACCGGCGGCTCCGCACTGCCCAAGGACGACATCGACCGGATGATGCGCGACGCCGAGGCGCACGCGGACGAGGACAAGGCCCGCCGCGAGGAGGCCGAGGTCCGCAACCAGGCCGAGGCACTGGTCTACCAGACCGAGAAGTTCATCAAGGACAACGAAGAGAAGCTGCCGGACGAGCCCAAGGAGCGGGTGAAGACCTGCATCAGCAAGGTGAACGAAGCGCTCAAGGGCACCGACCTCGCCACGCTGAAGACGGCGGTGGAGGAACTGGCCAACGAGTCACAGCAGCTGGGCTCGGCGTTGTACGCGCAGCAGC
>JBDTDN010000119.1:0-6915 GCA_039923055.1 Jatrophihabitantaceae bacterium | reverse complement strand
AAGAACATCGCGCTTGCCGGTCCGGTTCGCGCGGCGCTGTGGCTGGGTCCGCCGATGGCATTTTGGGTGCGGCTCACCCGGCCCATCCTGGTCGTCACCAACGGCCTCGCGAATCTGTTGCTGCGGCTGGTCGGTGTCCAGGTCAAGGACGAGATCGGTGGTGCGTATACGGCCGACGAACTGTCCGACCTGTTCAGCGAGTCGGCCGCCGAGGGACTGTTGGATCGTGAGGAACAATCCCGCCTGCAGGCTGCCTTGCAGGTGGAGCAGACCACAGCGGCTGACCTGATGATCGCCATGGCCGAACTCGTCACCGCTACCGAGAGGACCACGGTTCGCGAGTTCGAGGCGCTGGTCGCCTCATCGGGGTTCTCACGCTTTCCGATCCTGAAGGACAACCGGCTGGTGGGTTACGTCCATGCCAAGGACATTCTCGAGATCGACGCCACCGACGAAACCCGTGCCGACCTCGAACAGCCGATCCCGGCGAGTTGGTACCGGGCGATGGTGGCGGTCGCGCCGACGGACACGGTGGTCGAGGTCGTCGGTGCGCTCCAGGGCACACGCACCCATCTGTGCCAGGTGCTCGATGGGGACCGTACGGTCGGGGTGATCGCACTGGACGACGTGCTTCGCTCGGTCGTGGGCGGCACGGGACGGCACTGACCACCCGCCATGTATGAACTTGCGTGATAGTGCATAATTGTTCGCATGGTGACTCGTGTTGCGATCGTCGGGGCCAGCGGTTACGCCGGCGGTGAGTTGGTGCGTCTGGTCCAGGGGCATCCGGACCTCGAACTGACGGCGGTGACGGCGCACGGCAACGCCGGACAGCGGCTGGGTGCGGTACACCCGAACCTGCGCTCGGCCGCGGAACTGACGTTCGCCGAGACCACGCCAGCCGCGGTCGCTGATGCCGAACTGATCTTTCTCGCGCTGCCACATGGTGCGTCGGGAGAGTTCGCCGCGCAACTGGATCAAGGCCAGAAGGTCGTCGACCTGGGTTCGGACCACCGCCTCATCGACCCGGCTCTGTACGCGAAGTATTACAGCGGTACGCAACACGCTCCGTGGACCTATGGCTTGCCCGAGTTGCCGGGCCAGCGCAGCCTGATCGCCGCATCGAGTCGGGTCGCCAACACCGGCTGTCACGCGGTAGCGGCAATCCTGGCGCTCGCGCCACTGATCGCGGCCGGTGCCGCCGAGGCAGAGGACGTCGTCGTCGTCTCCATGAGCGGCACGTCCGGAGCCGGTAAGGCGGCCGCGGTGCACCTGCTCGGCAGTGAGGTGATGGGCGACCTGACGGCCTACAAGGTCGGCGCGCACCGGCACACGCCCGAGATCCTGCAGGCCACCGGCGCCAGGTCGGTATCGCTGACCCCGGTTCTGGCGCCGATGCCGCGCGGCATCCTGTCGACGGTCACAATGCGCGCGGCACGCTCGATGAGTGCCGATGAGGTCCGGGAGGTGTTGGTGGCGGCCTATGTCGACGAGCCGTTCGTCCATGTGTTGCCCGCGGATCAGCAGCCCCACACCGCGGCGACGTCCGGCTCGAACGCCGCGCACCTACAGTGCGCGGTCGATGCCAACAGTGGCCGGATCATCGTGACCTGCGCGCTCGACAACCTCGGTAAGGGCGCGTCCGCTCAGGCCGTCCAGAACGCCAACCTGATGCTCGGGTTGGCTGAGACCGCGGGCCTGACCGCAGACGGGATCGCACCGTGATCACCCACGCAAAGGGATTTCGCGCAGCAGGCGTGGCCGCAGGGCTCAAGGCCAGCGGCGGGCTCGACGTCGCGTTGGTCGTGAACGACGGACCGCTGGACATAGCCGCAGCAGTCTTCACCGGTAACCGAGTGAAGGCCGCGCCCGTGCTGTGGACGCAGCAGCTCATCAGGGGGGGCGCCTCCGCCGAAGGGGATGTAGCTGGCGGGGGAGGACGGCTGCGCGCGGTCGTGCTCAATTCCGGAGGTGCCAACGCGTGTACCGGTCCGGATGGATTCGCCGACACCCATCGCACAGCCGAGCGGGTTGCCGGAGCGCTCGGCATCGGGGCCGGTGAGGTCGCCGTGTGCTCGACTGGGCTGATCGGTGAACGGCTGCCCATGCCGGCCCTGCTCGCGGGTGTCGATGTGGCCGCATCCACGCTGAGCACCGATGGCGGTGCTGCTGCCGCGGAAGCGATCCGCACTACCGACACGGTCAGCAAGCAGACAGTTCAGGCGCACCCGGACGGCTGGAGCATCGGTGGGATGGCCAAGGGCGCCGGCATGCTCGCGCCCGGGCTGGCGACCATGCTCTGCGTGCTGACGACCGACGCAGTTATCGATGCGTTCACCGCAGACCAGGCACTACGGGCTGCGACCAGCGCGACGTTCGATCGCATCGACAGCGACGGTTGCATGTCCACCAATGACACCGTGATCCTGTTGGTCAGCGGCGCGTCCGGCGTCAGCGCAGACCCGGAGGCCTTCATCAACGCACTGCGGGCGGCCTGTTCCGATCTGGCCCAGCAACTGGTCGCGGACGCCGAAGGTGCCACCAAGGAGGTTTGCATCGAGATCACCGGAGCCGCCGACGAGGACGACGCGGTCGAGGTTGGTCGCTCGATCGCCCGCAACAACCTGCTCAAGTGTGCGCTGTTCGGCAACGACCCGAACTGGGGCCGGGTGCTCGCCGCGATCGGCACGACGTCGGCAGCTTTCGACCCGACCGAACTCGACGTCAGCATGAACGGCGTGCAGATCTGTCGTGCGGGGGCAAGCGGAGAGGATCGCAACCTGGTCGACCTCACTGACCGGAAGGTGCACATCCTCGTCGACCTGCATGCGGGCGAATCCACCGCGACCATCTGGACGAACGATCTCAGTCACGCCTATGTCGAAGAGAACTCGGCGTACTCGTCATGACAGTGAACGGACGGCACCAGTGAGCAGGGACAGGGAACAGGCGCTGGAGCGTGCGGCGACGCTGGTCGACGCGCTGCCGTGGCTGGCGCGCTTTCACGGCAAGGTGATCGTGGTCAAGTACGGCGGCAACGCCATGACCAGCCCGGAACTGCAGGCGGCCTTTGCCGAGGACGTCATGTTCCTGCGCTACGCGGGACTCAAGCCCGTCATTGTCCATGGCGGCGGGCCGCAGATTACCGAACACCTCGGCCGTCTCGGCATGACATCGAAGTTCGTCGGCGGCCTGCGAGTCACCGACGCCGACACCATGATGGTGGTGCGGATGGTGCTCACCGGTCATGTCAATGCCGACATCGTCAACATGCTCAACGACCACGGCAACTTCGCGATCGGCCTGTCCGGCGAGGACGCCAGCCTGTTGACGGCACAACGGCGGCCGGCGATCGTCGACGGCCAACCGGTGGACATCGGTCAGGTCGGAGACGTCATCGCGGTCGAGCCGTCGGCGGTGTACGCGCTGATCGAGGCCGGCCGGATCCCGGTCATCGCCACCGTCGCCCGCGGCCTGGATGGACAGACCTACAACGTCAATGCCTACACCGCAGCCGGAGCCGTCGCGGTCGGGCTGGGTGCGGAGAAGCTGATCGTGCTCACCGATGTCGAAGGTCTGTACGCCGACTGGCCGGCCAGCACCGAGATCATCAGCCAGATCGACACCGACCGGCTGGCTCAACTGCTCCCGAGCCTGACCAGCGGGATGGTGCCGAAGATGGAGGCCTGCTTGCGCGCGGTCGAGGGCGGCGTTCCTCGAGCCCACATCCTGGACGGCCGTGTCCCGCACGCGCTGCTGCTGGAGATCTTCACGAGCGAGGGTATCGGGACCATGGTTATGCCGAGCAAGGAGAGATCATGACGGTCAGTGCCCGGTGGGACAAGGTGATGATGGCGAACTACGGCACACCGCCAATCACCCTCGATCATGGCGATGGGGTTCGCGTCTGGGACGTCGATGGCAACAGCTACCTCGACTTCGTCGGTGGTATCGCGGTGTCCTCACTTGGGCACGCGCACCCGGCCGTCATCGCGGCCGTCACCGCGCAGGTGGGTCGGTTGGCGCACACGTCAAACCTGGCGATCCACGAGCCCGGCGTCCGACTCGCCGAGCGGCTCGTGGCGCTGGTCGGACTGCCCTCGCGCGTGTTCTTCGCCAACAGCGGCACCGAGGCGAACGAGTGCGCGATCAAGCTGGTACGCAAGGCCGGCAACGCACAGGACCGGCACGAGATCGTGGCGTTCAACCACAGCTTCCACGGCCGCACGCTGGGCGCGCTCTCCTTGACCGGCACACCCGCCAAGCGGACGCCGTTCGAGCCACTTCCCGGGCCGGTCACCTTCGTCGACTACGGGGACCTCGACGCGCTGCGGGCAGCCGTCGGGCCGCACACCGCGGCCGTCTTTGTCGAGCCCATGCTCGGCGAGGGCGGTGTCGTGCCGCCTCCCGCCGGTTACCTCGCGGCCGTGCGCCAGATTTGCACGGACTCCGGTGCGCTCATGGCCGTCGATGAGATCCAGAGCGGAGTCGGTCGCACCGGCCATTGGTTCGCCAGCCTGGCCGAGGGCGTGCGCCCGGACATTCTCACTCTCGCCAAGGGTCTCGGCGGAGGCCTTCCGATCGGGGCGTGCATCGGGATCGGCGCGGCGGGCGAGATCTTCGCTCCGGGCGATCACGGCAGCACCTTCGGCGGCAATCCGGTCTCGTGCGCCGCAGCGCTGGCAGTACTTGACACGATCGCCAACGAACACCTGCTGGACGACGTGAAGCGGGTGGGGGAGCACCTGGCGAACGGCCTGGACGCGCTCACCGGTCCGCTCGCCGCCGGCAGTCGAGGCAGTGGTTTGTGGCGGGCGCTGGCCCTGGCTGCCGACCAGTCCGGCGCGGTCGAGGCGGCCGCGCGCCGTCGGGGTTTGTTGGTGAACGCGGTCAAACCGGCGGCGTTGAGATTCGCGCCACCGCTGATCACTACCGAGGCCGACGTCGACCAAGCCCTGCCGTTGTTGCAAGCGGCTCTGGACGAGGTGAGCAATCCATGACCAGGCACTTTCTACGGGACGACGACCTGAGCCCGGCCGAGCTGATCGAGGTCCTTGACCTGGCCGATGCGATGAAGGCCGACCGGCTCACGCATCAGCCGCTGGCCGGCCCGAAGGCGGTCGCGGTCATCTTCGACAAGCCGTCCACGCGGACCCGCGTCTCGTTCAGTGTCGGCATCGCAGAGCTAGGTGGCTATCCGCTCGTCATCGACGGCGCGACCAGCCAACTCGGCCGTGGCGAGCCGATCGAGGACACTGCTCGGGTGCTGGACCGGCAGGTCGTCGCGATCGTCTGGCGCACGTTCGGCCAGGATCGGATCGAGGCGATGGCCGGTGCCAGCAGCGTGCCCGTCGTCAACGCGCTCACCGATGAATTCCATCCTTGCCAGATTCTTGCGGACCTGCAGACCGTCCGTGAGCACAAGGGGAAACTCGCTGGACTTACGCTGGCCTACGTCGGCGACGCCGCCAACAACATGGCTAATTCCTACCTGCTCGGCGGCGCCGCGGCCGGTATGCACGTGCGTATCGGTGGCCCGGACGGCTACCTGCCCGACGCGAAGATCGTCGCCGATGCCGAGCGGATCGCGGCGTCCACCGGCGGCTCGGTGCTCGTCACCACAGACGCGGTCGCAGCCTTCGACGGCGCCGATGTCATTGCCACCGATACCTGGGTGTCGATGGGCCAGGAGCGCGAGAAGGACGCACGGGAGGCGCCGTTCCGCCCGTACGCTGTAGACGAGCAGGCGCTCGAACGCGCCGCGTCCCACGCGATCGTGCTGCACTGCCTGCCGGCCTACCGCGGCAAGGAGATCTCGGCCGGGGTGATCGACGGACCGCAGAGCGTTGTGTGGGACGAGGCGGAGAACCGACTCCACGCGCAGAAGGCTGTGCTCACCTGGCTGTTGGAGCACCCCTGATGCCCGCGGCCAAGCGGCGCGCAGTCGCGTCCGTCCACGAGCTGAACAGCAAGGCGGCCCGGCACGCCAGGATCGTTGCGGTGCTGGCCGATCAGCAGGTCCGCTCACAGGTGGAACTGGCTACTGCGCTGAAGATAGCTGGCTTCCACGTCACGCAGGCGACGCTGTCCCGCGACCTGGACGAGCTGGGCGCGGTCAAGCTCCGGACGCCTGACGGCGGCTTGCCGGTGTATGTCGTGCCCGACGACGGTTCACCCATCGCAGCCCGCGGTGTGACAGATGACCCGCCACAGAAGCTGGCCCGGCTGCTCGCCGAACTGCTCGTCTCTGCCGAGGCAAGCGCAAACCTGGTCGTGCTGCGCACCCCGCCCGGTGCGTCTAACTTTCTCGCCAGCGCGCTGGATCGCGCGGCGCTGCCGGAGGTGCTCGGCACGGTCGCAGGCGATGACACCATTCTGGTGATCAGCCGCAATCCGACAGGCGGCGGAGCGCTTGTGCGGCGATTGCTCGAACTGGCGCAACCATGAACCCGGCACCGTCCATGACATCGACTACAGGAGATGTAGCTACGTGAGCAAGGTCCTGACCTCCCTCCCGGTCGGCGAACGCGTCGGTATCGCGTTTTCCGGCGGCCTGGACACCTCGGTCGCCGTCGCCTGGATGCGCGCCAAAGGCGCCGTCCCGTGCACGTATACCGCTGACATCGGGCAGTACGACGAGCCGGACATCTCCAGCGTGCCGGTCCGCGCCCTGCAATACGGCGCCGAGTTGGCGCGCGCCGTCGACTGCCGCCGTGAACTCGTCGAAGAGGGCCTCGCGGCGCTGGCCTGCGGTGCGTTCCACATTCGCTCCGCCGGCCGTGCCTACTTCAACACCACCCCGCTCGGACGGGCGGTCACCGGCACCATGCTCGTGCGGGCGATGCACACCGACGACGTACACATCTGGGGTGATGGCTCGACGTTCAAGGGCAACGACATCGAGCGGTTCTACCG
>JBDTDN010000118.1:0-8776 GCA_039923055.1 Jatrophihabitantaceae bacterium | reverse complement strand
CCCCTTCACGATTTCAGTGGGGGCGGCCGCTCAACTCGCATTCACAGCCTCGCCGAAGGCCTCCTTCGCAGGATCAGTGTTATTCGACCAACCAGTCGTGGCGATCCAGGACGCGGGCGGCAATGTGGTCACGACCAGTACGAGCAAGCTCACCCTGTCTCTTACCGTGGCGAACGGGGCAGTGCTCTCGTGCGCGACCGCTCGCGCAGCAGTAGCGGGTATCGCGACGTACACCACCTGCGCCATCGACAAGGCCGGGACGTACAGCCTTACCGCGCGCTCCGGCGAGCTCACTGCAGCGATGAGCAGCAGCTTCACCGTCACCGCTGCGCCGACCAGCCTTGCCTGGAGCAGCCCCACGACCACCGGCTGCAGCGCGCGCTCGGGCACAGTGTTCGCGCTCAACTACTTCAGCTGCGGGCTACTCAGCAGCGGTCACTTCACCTCGAACGTGAGCCTCTCCGACAGCAGCGGGAACGTGCTCGTCAACCTGGGCGCCGCCGTATCCGTCACGATCTCGCCCGGGTCCGGCTCAGTCAGCGCGACGACTGTCACCATCGAGCACGGGCAGTCAGCCTCGTCGGCTAGTTCCACCTTCACCCCGGCCTACGGGCTACTACGCACGAGCGACACCGTCACCGCCAGTTCAGCGAATCTGAGCTCAGCGACCGCCACTCTGCACCCGTTGTTCCTCTGACATGGACGGCAACTGCGCACCTCTGGCGGATACCGGCTTCCCGGTGGCACAACTGATCCTCGCCGGGCTCTGTTGCGTGGCAGTCGGACTATTGCTGCTGGTCCTGCTTGCCGGCGCGCGCAAACGCGCGCCGGTGCTGGTCGTCGTAGCGATTGCCGCTGCGATCGCGTGCGCCGGTGTCGGCGCCGCTTCACTGGCACACGCCAGTCCGGCCGACTGTTTCGGCACGTCGGGTGTCTCCGCCACAAGCGGACTCACCATCGTGCAGACCTCGACGAACATCGGCATGGCGCCGGGTGTCGCCCCCGCCGCGATCACCGGGCGAGTCACCAACCGTGGCGATCATGCCGTGTTCGTTGCCTCAGTGGTGGTCCGCATCGTCGGTGTCGACCGAAGCATGAGCCCCGCGGCCGGTCCCTGCGATATCTCCGACTACCTGCTGCTCGCGGCAACAATGCCGGTGGACATGACCATTGGTGCCGGTGCATCGATTGACTTCGCAGGCGCGTCGATCGGATTCAGTGACACCCCCCGTGACCAGGACGGTTGCCAAGGCGCCACGGTCCGCCTGCAGTTCGACGCGCTCACGCCGTCGCGTTCCCGGTGACGTTGCCCCCCACTTCCAAAGCCATTCATGATCGACTACTAGTGGAACTCACTGAGCTCGGACAAGGGCGAAGAACATGGCATCAGTCCCGTGACGATGCGGCCACAGCTGCACGGTCGGGCCGTCACCGAGTTGGTCCACGCCGACGAAGGTCGGGCGAGCATCGAGCAAGGTGTGGCCGGCGATGACATCGGCAGTCTCATGCAGGTGCGGCGAGCAGGTGACATACGCGACCACTCCCCCGGGACGGACCAGGCGCAGCGCAGCGGCCAGCAGTTCGCGCTGCAGGACGGCCAGCTCTTCGACGTCGCTGGCCTGCCGCCGCCATCGGGCTTCCGGTCGCCGCCGCAGCGCGCCCAAGCCGGAGCACGGCGCGTCCAGCAGAACCCGGTCGTAACCCATATGGGTCGGTTCCAGCTCGCGCGCGTCCCCGACCAGAACCTCGACGCCCCACGGTCCGGAGACCTTGCGGACGAGCTCGGCGCGATGTGGGTGCAGTTCGTTCGCGGTGACGGTGGCACCGCGCCCGGCGGCCAGCGCCGCAAGTAGCGCGGTCTTGCCGCCGGGCCCGGCGCACAGATCGAGCCAGCGTTCATCCCGGCCGGTCAACGGTGCGTTCGCCAACGCAAGCGCACAGAGCTGGCTGCCCTCATCCTGCACCGCGGCAATCCGCTGATGGACGGCTGCAAGCGCTGCCGGATCGCCCCCGCTCATCCTTACGGCATACGGGGAGTACGGCCCGGCGTCCCCTCCGGATGCGACGACGAGTTCGTCTCGATCGGCGCGCCCGGGCCAGGCGATCAGGTGCGTCTGCGGGCGCTCGTCGTCCGCTGCAAGTGCCACTTCGGTCTCGGCCAGGTCGCCGCCGAGCGCGTCGGCGAACGCCTGCGCAATCCACTCCGGATGCGCGGTGCGCAGTGCCAGCGTCTGCAATGCGGAAGAGCCCGTGCTGAGCCGGCCGGTCCATTCGATCCAGTCAACGGCCGCGACCTTGCGTAGCACGGCGTTCAGGAACCCCGCCGCGCGCCCGTTGCCAGTGTTCCGCGCCAGATCGACGGTCGTTGCGACGGCAGCGTGGGCCGGGATTCGAGTACGCAGCGCCTGATAGGCGCCCAGCCGTAGCAGGTCCTGCACCTCCGGCTGCACGGCGGCGAACGGGCGGTCCAGGCAGGTTGCGACAATCGCATCCAGCGTGCCCGACGCGCGCAGCGTTCCGTAGCCGAGCTCGGTAGCCAGCGCGGCATCGCGGCCGACCAAACCGTGTTCGCCGATCAACGATGGCAGCACGAGGTTCGCGTAGGCGCCCTGCCCCGAAACGGCGCGGAGCACCAGGTAGGCGACCAGCCGCGGGCGGTCCAACGGTGCCGGTCGCGGTGTCTGCGGTGGCCGACTCTGCCGATCAGAGGTGGGACGGTGGGTGACAGGACGACGCGACGGTCCGCTAGCCAAGGCGATCACCTTCGATCAGGCGAGCGCCCCGCGCCCAGTCAGCGGCGGCCATCATCCGCTTGCCGGGCGGCTGGACGAGCCCGAGCTGGACGTCTACGCTTGCCGTACCGACGGTGACTATGGACTTGTCTACAGCCAACGCGCCCGGAGCCAGCGTCTGTGCCGTACCGAGCCGGAGCGGGCCGAGCTTGAGCCGCTCACCGCGGAACGTGGTCCAAGCACCTGGCGCGGGCGTGCAGGCCCGAACCTGACGGTCGATGTGCAAGCCCGGCGACGTCCAATCGATCTGGCCGTCCGAAACCTGCAGCTTCGCCGCCAGGCTCACCCCTTCGGTCGACTGTGGCTCGGCACGCAACGAGCCGTCGGCGATTCCGTCCATCGTGGCGGCGAGCAGACCGGCACCGGCATCGGCAAGCCGGGTGAGCAACGCCCCGGCCGTGTCGTCCGGACGGATCGCCTCGGTGAGCAATCCAAACACCGGCCCGGTGTCCAGCCCCGGCTCGATCAGGAACGCCGATGCGCCGGTGACCTCGTCGCCATGCAGGATCGCGCGCTGGACCGGTGCCGCACCACGCCAGGCAGGGAGCAACGAGAAATGCAGGTTCACCCAGCCTCGCAAGGGTATTGCAAGTGCCGCCGGCGGCAGCAGAGCCCCGTAAGCGACTACCGGGCAGCAGTCCGGCGCGAGATCGGTCAGCTCGGCCAAAAAGCTCGGGTCGCCGGGGCGCGAAGGCGTGAGAACCGCAAGTCCGGCCTCGGACGCAAGTGATGCGACGGGCGACGCACTTTGCTGCCGACCCCGCCCCGATCGAGACGCGGGCCGGGTAAGGACGGCGACAACATCATGCAGCGGCGAGTCGAGCAGCGCCTGCAATGACGGCACCGCTGCCTCGGGCGTTCCGGCGAAGACCAGCCTCATAGAGCCATTCCACTGCTCGCGTGCGGACTCAGCTTGAAGACCGGAACCGCAGCGGCCGACGGCGCGGTCATCCCAGACCACTCCGCCTCCCGGATTGCTTTCATCGCCGCCTTCTTGGTCTCGCGGTCCAACCGATCCACGAACAGCACCCCGTCCAGATGATCGGTCTCGTGCTGGATACAGCGGGCGAGCAGAGCGGTGCCGTCGATCGTGACCGGATCGCCATACTCGTTCTGCCCGTGCGCCACGACATTTGCCTTGCGCCGACAGTCAAAACTCAGTCCGGGAATGGACAGGCAACCCTCGGCACCCTCTTGCTCGTCCTCGTCTGGGAAGTGCAGCACCGGGTTCACCAGATGCCCGGCCTGCTCGTCGTCCACGTGATAGGTGAACACCCGCAGCCCGACGCCGAGTTGCGGTGCGGCCAGTCCAGCGCCGGGTGCATCCAGCATCGTCTCAGTCAGATCCGCGACCAACTTGCGCAGTTGGACATCGAAGTCGGTGACGGGCTCGGCGGGCGTGCGCAGCACGGGATCGCCGAACAGGCGGATAGGCAGGACAGTCACCTGCCCATCCTACGGATCAACGATTGGCAACTGTCGCACCAAGATCGTTGGCATGGTTAACGATCTGTAACGGCGTCGGACGGATCAGTCTTCGATCCCGCTGATGATCAGGTCAGCATGGCGCTGCGGTGCCTGCGCAGTGATGTAACGCTGCTCGGACGGGATCCATTCGTGAACCCACTTCGACATCAGGGCCTGGCCATCTCGCTGTAGTGCCCGCTCCAGCCGCACCTCCGCTGGGGTGTCGACCCAGATCCGTGACGCCCACGGCGAGCCGACCTCGGACCGAGTGGAGGAGACACCCTCGACCAGGACCACCGTCCCCGGTTCCAGTTCATGCCATTCCGCACCTGCGTCGCTGTCCCAGTCCCAGCGTTGGTAGCGCGCCGGATCGCCAGCCTTCAACGGCGTCACCACCTGCTCGCAGAAACGCAGCCAGTCCCATTCAGCGAACCGTGGCCCGGAGAAGTCGTCGACCGCTACGATCATCGCCCGCGGCACGGCCTGCGCCATCCGTGCGGCGAACGTGGACTTACCCGCCGCCCCGGGTCCGTCGATACCGACGAAGACCGTGCGATGAGGACGACGATCAACGAGCCGGGCGATCTCGGCAATCGCACGCGCCTGGGTCACGCGACGGGGCGCCATCTCAGACCGGCGCAAACGCTGAGAGCAGCAGGTAGGCGACGACGGCGCACGGTAGCAACGAGTCCAACCGGTCCATGATCCCGCCGTGGCCCGGCAGCAGATTGCCCATGTCCTTGACATCCAGATCCCGCTTGATCATCGATTCGCCCAGGTCTCCGAGAGTCGCCGTGCAGACGATGGCCAGCCCGAACAGCAGGCCCTTCCACCAGGTTTCGTGGAACGTCAACGTCATGAACAAGATTCCGGAGGCTGAGCAGAACAGCACCGAGCCGGCGACACCCTCCCAGGTCTTGGCCTTGGAGACGATCGGCGCGAGCGGGTGTCTGCCGAACAACACTCCGCTGGCATAGCCGCCGGTATCGCTGCAGACAACGGTGGCAATAAAAGCGATGATCCGCGCGGCCCCGTCGTCGGGGTGCGCCGCCAGCACCGCGAACCCGGCCAGCGCCGGCAGGTACAGCAAGATCAGCAGTGAGGCCGAGACATCGCGCAGGTATCCGTCGGCGCCGTCGCCCAACCGCCAGACCAGGATCCCGCACGCACTCACCAGCAGCGCGATCACCAGGCCGTCCGGACCGCGCAGCCAGGCCGCCACGATCACGGCAGCACCGCCGACGACGAGAGGGGTCAGCGTGGCACGGATGTTCGCGGTGGCGACGGCCCGGGACAGCTCGTAACAGCCGTACACCACCGCGATGCCCACGATCACCGCAAAGCTGGGGCGGTAGAGGAACAGGCTCGCGATGACCAGGGCCAGCAGCGTGACGCCGACGGCGATCGCGGCTGGGAGATTTCGACCGGCACGCGAGCGCGGCGGCACGGTCGCCAAGGGTTCCACTGGTTCACCGGGCGCCCCGAACACGATTGACGGACGTACGTCCGCGGCCGCGTCACTCAGCGGTTGAGGACGTCGACCGGCAACGCGGCGGGCACTGGTCGGGGTGTCTGGCATCAGACCTCGAGCAGTTCGGCTTCCTTGGCCCTGACGACATCGTCCACCGTCGCCGTGTACTTCGCGGTCAGCTTGTCGAGTTCGGCCTCTGCGCGGTGGACGTCGTCCTCGCCTGCATCGCCGTCCTTGCTGAGCTTGTCCAGCACGTCCTTCGCATGCCGACGGACCGAGCGGATCGCGACCTTGGCATCCTCGCCCTTGGTCTTGGCCACCTTGACGAACTCGCGGCGCCGCTCCTCAGTCAGTTGTGGGAAGACCACCCGGATGATCGCGCCGTCGTTGGAGGGGTTGACGCCCAGGTCGCTGTCGCGGATGGACCGTTCGATCTGCCCGAGTGTAGAGGCGTCGTAGGGCTTGATGACGGCCATCCGCGGCTCGGGAACCGTTACCGACGCCATTTGCGGAATGGGGGTCATCGTGCCGTAGTAGTCGACGACCAGCCGGGCGAACACGCTCGGCGCCGCGCGGCCGGTGCGCACCCCGCCCAACTCCTCGCGGGCGACGTGCACCGCCTTCTCCATCTTCTCCTCTGCGTCGAAGAGGGTCTCGTCAATCATTCTCACTCCACAGTCTCGCTCGTCGATGATGGCCCGCGCGTGAGTCAGCCGGCGGTAGTGACCAGCGTGCCGATCTTCTCACCCCGAACCACTCGCGCGATGTTTCCGTCGCTGAGCTCGAAGACGATGATCGGCATCGCATTGTCCCGGCAGAGGCTGAACGCCGTCGAATCGGCCACCTTGAGGTCGCGGCCGAGCACGTCGTCATAACTCATCTTGTCGAACTTGACCGCCGCCGGATTGGTGCGCGGGTCAGCGTCGTAAACCCCGTCCACGCCGCTCTTGCCCATCAACAGCACGTCACAGCCGAGTTCCAATGCGCGTTGGGCCCCGGCGGTGTCTGTGGAGAAGAACGGCATCCCGACACCGGCGCCGAAGATCACGACCCGGCCCTTCTCCAAGTGCCGCTCGGCGCGCCGGGGGATGTACGGCTCGGCGACCTGTCCCATGGCGATCGCGGTCTGCACGCGCGTGCCGATGCCTTCCTTCTCCAGGAAGTCCTGCAGCGCCAGGCAGTTCATGACGGTGCCGAGCATCGCCATATAGTCGGCGCGGTCGCGGTCCATGCCGCGCTGGCTGAGTTCGGCGCCCCGAAAGAAGTTGCCGCCGCCGATGACGACCGCGACCTGGGTGCCGCCGACGACCACCTCGGCGATCTGCGTGGCCAGCGAATGGACGACGTCGGGGTCGACGCCGACCTTGCCGCCGCCGAACTCCTCACCGGAGAGCTTGAGCAGCACGCGGTGATAGGGGCCCGCAAACAGAGCAGGGGCCGCCAACCCGGATTCGGTCATGGTTGGCGGCCCCTCTCGTCGTGAATGTGTACGAACCTATCGGACGGGCAGTCAAACGCCCGCTCAGCCGACTTCGAAGTGCGCGAACTTGCTGATGCTGACGCCCGCCTCGTCCAGCAACGCCTTGACGCTCCGCTTGCTGTCGATGACCGATGCCTGCTCGAGCAGCACGTTGTTCTTGAAGTAGCCGTTCACCGTGCCGTCGATGATCTTCGTGAGCGCGGCCTCGGGCTTGCCGTCCTCGCGAGCCTTCGCCTCGGCGACGCGCTTCTCGGTCTCGATGATCTCGGCTGGCACGTCCTCACGGGTGAGGTATGCCGGACGCATCGCCGCAACCTGCATCGCAGCGGTACGGGCCGCGTCCACGTCCGAGCCGGTGAACTGCACCAGAACGCCGACCTGCGCCGGCAGATCCTTGGCCTTGCGGTGCAGGTAGGTGGCGACCTGTCCGCCGAGCTTGACGGCTCGCCGCAGTTCCAACTTCTCGCCGATCACGATCGCCAGCGCCTCGACGCTCTCCTTGACGGTCTTGCCATCCTTCAACGTCTCGCCCAGCAGCGAGTCGACGTCGGTGGCCGACGAGGCGGAGAAGTGCGCCACGATGTCGTTCGCCAGTGTCTGGAACTGCTCGTTCTTGGCGACGAAGTCCGTCTCGGACGCCAACTCGATCATCGCGCCCTCGGCCGCGGCGACCAGTCCGTTGACAGCCTCGCGCTCGCCGCTGCGCTTGAGCGCCTTCGCCTCGCCCTTGACGCGCAGCACCTCCAAGGCTTGGTCGAAGTTACCGTCGGCCTCGTCGAGCGCCTTCTTGCAATCCATCATCCCGGCACCGGTGGCGTCGCGGAGCTTCTTGACGTCAGCGGCTGAGTAGTTCGGCATAACTGTTCTCGTATCCCTTGTCTTGGCGGAATTTCGACGGAGTGTGGTCGAGCTCAGATGGCCGGCGCGGCAGGTGCTTCAGCCGCAGGAGCCTCAGCCGCAGGAGCCTCAGCCGCAGGAGCCTCGGCGGCGGCGGTCGGCGCGAGCAATTCGGCCTCCCACTCGGGCATCGGCTCACCAACGGCGAGTTCACCGGTATCGGACTTTTCGTCGCTACCAGCACTGCCTGCGTTGGCGGCGGCGGCGGCGCGGGAGACCAGGCCCTCGGCGACGGCGTCAGCGATCACCCGGGTCAGCAGCGCGGCGCTGCGGATGGCGTCGTCGTTGCCCGGGATCTTGTAGTCAACCTCGTCGGGGTCGCAGTTCGTGTCGAGGATCGCGATGACCGGGATGCCCAGCTTGTGCGCCTCGCCGACCGCAATGTGCTCCTTCTTGGTGTCGACGATCCAGACCGCGCTCGGGACGCGGCTCATCGTGCGGATACCACCGAGGGTGCGTTCGAGCTTGACCTTCTCGCGGGTCATCAACACCCGCTCCTTCTTGGTGGCGGTGCCCTCCCAGCCGTTCTCCTCCAGCGCTTCGAGCTCCTTCAGGCGCTGCAACCGCTTGTAGACCGTGGAGAAGTTGGTGAGCATGCCACCGAGCCAGCGCTGGTTGACATACGGCATGCCGACGCGCGTGGCCTGCTCGGCGATCGAGCCCTGGGCC
>JBDTDN010000117.1:0-4121 GCA_039923055.1 Jatrophihabitantaceae bacterium | reverse complement strand
CCTCGCCCGCGCACTGCTGTTCCAGGGCTTGCTTGCCCAGGCCGCCGCCGTGGGTGAGCAGGCCGCCGAGGCCGCTCTGCACCACGACCTGGATCTGCTGCGGGTCGTCCTGGCGGCCACGCTCGGTTACCTAGCGGCCCTGCGCGGCAACGGCATGCAGCTCCTGCAGGCAATCGAGTTAATCACGACCCTTGCGCCGCGGCAGGCACCCAGCTACTACCGCACTGGAGCGATGGTCCTCGCCTCGTTCGCCCTCGCCGCCGCCGGGCAGGCCGAAGCTGCGAGCGGAATGCTGCTGGATGGAGGCGGTGGTCCGGACTTGCCTGGGCTACAGCGCGTCGACCAGGCGTACGGCTATGAGCTACTCACCGCCGCCGCCTTGGCCCTTGGCCAGCTAGCGCAAGCCCAAGCCTGGGCGGCCCGCGCGACAGCACTACGCGGGCTGCCCGCGGGTGGCATGGCGGCGGCGGCGGTACGGCGCACGACCGCGCGACTGGCCGCAGCCCGAGGCGATGCGGTTACCAGCGCCGTGCTTGCCACCCAGGCCGCCGCGTTCGCGGCCGATAATGCCGGCCATCTGGACGCAGCTCGCGCCAGGCTGCTGGCGGGCACGGCATTGCTGCAGTCCACCAGCGCCAGCGAGCCGGCCCGCCAGCATCTGAGCGCCGCGGCCGAGCAGGCTCGCTTGCTGGGTGCAACATCGCTGCACCTGCTCGCTCGTCGGGACCTGCGCAGCATCGGCTTGCGGCTTGCCGGAGGCGGGGAGCCACCGATGTCGCGACGCGAGCGGCAGATAGCCGACCTGGTGATGGCCGGGCTGTCGAACGCGCAGATCGCGCGGGTCCTGAGCATCTCGCCGCGGACGGTTCA
Organism: Jatrophihabitantaceae bacterium; assembly: GCA_039923055.1. GTDB lineage: Bacteria > Actinomycetota > Actinomycetes > Mycobacteriales > Jatrophihabitantaceae > DASXYU01. The sequence continues at coordinate 3,251 of JBDTDN010000117.1, read as the reverse complement.
AGGCCACGTCGCCCGGGTCTTGATCGCCCTGGATCTGCCGTCGCGATCGGCGATTCCCCGGGCCATGCTGCCCACGATGATGCCACCGGACACGGAGTTGCTTACAGCCCGGCAGCGCGACGTCGCCGATCTGATTCACCGTGGGTACACCAACGACGGCATCGCCTTGGCACTCGGCGTCTCGGTCAAGACGGTGGAGAAGCATCTCGGCGCCATCTATCAGCGCCTGGGCGTCCGCAGCCGCACCGCGCTCGCAGCCCGATGGGCAGGCTGAGGTCGCTCAGCCTGCGGCGGCTGCGGCGAGCCGTTCTCCGATCTCGGAGGTGGTACCCGGCGCACTCGAATCACGACTGAGCAGGTCGGCGGCCACCGCGGCTTCGACCTTGCGCGCTGCCTCGCTCTGCCCGACATGATCGAGCAGCATCGAGATCGACAGCACGGCGGCGGTGGGATCGGCCTTGCCCTGCCCGGCGATATCCGGCGCCGAGCCGTGCACGGGCTCGAACATCGACGGGTTCGCCCGGCTGACGTCCAGGTTGCCGCTCGCGGCCAGCCCGATACCGCCGGAGATCGCCGCCGCCAGGTCGGTGAGGATGTCGCCGAACAGGTTGTCCGTGACGATCACGTCGTAGCGACCCGGATCGGTGACGAAGTAGATCGTCGCCGCGTCCACATGGTTGTAGGCCAACTCGACGTCCGGAAACTCGGTGTGGATCGCCTGCGTCGTGCGGAACCACAGATCGCCTGCGTTGGTAAGCACATTGTTCTTGTGCACCAGGGTCAGGTGCTTACGAGGACGGGCCTGCGCGCGGGCGAACGCGTCGCGTACCACGCGCTCGACGCCGTACGCCGTGTTGACGCTGACCTCCGTCGCCACCTCATGCGGGGTGCCTTTGCGCAGCACACCACCGTTGCCGGTGTACGGACCCTCAGTGCCCTCGCGGACCACGACGAAGTCAATCGGGACGTCGCCGACGAGCGGGCCGGTAACGCCGGGATAGAGCTTGGCCGGGCGCAGATTCACGTGGTGATCGAGCTCGAAACGCAACCGGAGCAGCAGTCCGCGCTCCAACACACCAGACGGGACGGATGGATCGCCCACCGCTCCGAGCAGGATTGCGTCGCTCTCGCGGATCTCGGCTAGGGCGCTGTCGGGCAGCGTCTCGCCCGTGCGGTGCCAACGGGCGGCGCCCAGGTCATAGTGCGTCTTCTCCACACCTGGCAGCACCGCATCCAGCACTCGCAATGCCTGCTCGGTGACCTCGATCCCGATGCCGTCACCAGGAATAACTGCAAGCTTCATATGTCTCTGCCTAACGTTGTCGCGCTTTGACCCTGTAATCGGTGTGAATCAGACGGGATCACACCGATTGCAGGTCAAAGTCGGAAGAATCATCGGGCGGCGGTGCCCTCGGTGTAGTCATCGTCGCCGGTCTGCACCCACGACATGAGCCCGCGCAGCTTGCGGCCGGTGTCCTCGATCGGGTGCACCTCACCCTTGGCCCGTAGCGCCTTGAACTCCGGTGCGCCGGCGTCCTGGTCGGCGATGAAACGCTCGGCGAACGCACCGCTCTGGATGTCCTTCAGTACGGCCTGCATGTTCTCCTTGACCCGTGCGTCGATCACGCGCGGCCCGGAAACGTAGTCGCCGTACTCGGCTGTGTCCGACACGGACCAGCGCTGCTTGGCAATGCCACCCTCGTACATCAAATCGACGATCAGTTTCAACTCGTGCAGGCACTCGAAGTAAGCGATCTCCGGGGCGTATCCGGCCTCGGTCAGCGTCTCGAAACCGTACATGACCAACTGGGACGCGCCACCGCACAGGACGGCCTGCTCACCGAACAGATCGGTCTCGGTCTCCTCGGTGAACGTCGTCTTGATGGCTCCGGCGCGCGTACCGCCGATGCCCTTGGCGTACGACAGGGCCAACGCGAACGCGTTGCCGGTGGCGTCCTGTTCGACGGCAACCAGCACCGGCACGCCCTTGCCGTCGACGAACTGCCGCCGCACCAGATGACCTGGGCCCTTCGGTGCGACCATCGCCACGTCCACGCCGGCAGGTGCCTTGATGTAGCCGTACCGGAGGTTGAAGCCGTGCCCGAAGAAGATCGCGTCGCCGTCCTTGAGGTTCGGCTCGATGGAGTCGACGTACAGCGAGCGCTGCACCGGGTCCGGCGCCAGAATCATGATCAGGTCGGCCTCGGCGGAAGCCTCTGCGGGCGTCAGCACGCGCAGCCCCTCGTCCTCGGCCTTCGCCCGGCTCTTGCTGCCCTCGGGCAGTCCGACACGGACGTCCACACCCGAGTCGCGCAGCGACAGCGCATGCGCGTGGCCCTGGCTGCCATAGCCCAGGACAGCGACCTTGCGCCCTTGAACGATGGACAGGTCGGCGTCGTCGTCGTAAAAGATCTCCACTGCCATGAGCTCGCGTGCCTCTTCTGTGTAGGGGATTGATGTAGGGATTGACGTGGGCGGGTGCGCTTACGCGCCGCGCTCGACCGAACGTAGCGCCGCTTGGGACATCGACCGGGAGCCGCGGCCCAGCGCGACCATGCCGGACTGAACTACCTCTCGAATACCGTACGGCTCCAACATTTTGAGCATGCCGTCGAGTTTGTCCGGGCGACCGGAGAGCTCGATGGTGACCGCTTCCGGGCCGACGTCGGCAACCTTGGCCTTGAACAGGTCGACGATCTGCAGCACGTCGCGTCGGTTGGTCTCATCGGCGCGGACCTTGACCAACAGGAGCTCGCGTTGGACGGCCTGCTTCTCCTCCAGTTCGACGATCTTGAGCACATTTACCAGCTTGTTGAGCTGCTTGGTGACCTGCTCAAGGATCGCGCCCTCGACCGACACCAGGATCGTGATGCGCGAGATCTCCGGATACTCAGTCGGGCCGACCGCCAGAGATTCGATGTTGAAGCCGCGGCGGGCGAACAGACCGGCAACACGAGTGAGCACGCCGGGCTTGTTCTCGACGAGAACCGACAGTGTGTGGGTGGACATCATTCGTCCCCCTCGAAGGTCGGGCGGATATCTCGCGCTGCCTGGATCTCGTCGTTGCTCGCTCCCGCCGCGACCATCGGCCAGACCATCGCGTCGGCTCCGACCGTGAAGTCGACGACGACGGGCTGGTCATTGACGGCCATCGCCTTCTCGATCGTGGCGTCCACATCACCCATGCTCTCGCAGCGCAGGCCTATGCAGCCGAGCGCGTCCGCAAGTTTGACGAAGTCCGGGATGCGTTT